>JAFAOZ010000010.1 GCA_019247395.1 Vulcanimicrobiota bacterium
AAACGCACGGGGATAGAGCGGCGCGAGCGCACGAAAATAGCGGTTCGCGAGCGGAATCTGGGCGAGATACGAAGTTCGTACGCGATCGCGCGCAAAGAGATCGCCGACGGCCCGTTCGTCGTAGAGCGACGTATAGATGGGCGCGTCGGGCCACGCCCGCGCGATGTGAGAAAATACGCGCTCCGCGCCGCCGCGCTGATTTAAGTAGTCGTGCGCGAGCGCGACGTTCAGTCGTTGATGTTCTGGCCGCGAGGCAGAATCAACGCAATCGTCGGATTGCCGAGATATTTACGCGCGACGCGCTGGAGATCGCCCGGCGTGGTAGCGGCAATCGAGGCGACGGCGCGATTGATAAAGTCGGGCGTCGCGTTCTCGCGCGAGAAGACCGCGGCCAGCCACGTCCGCGTTTCGAGCGTCGTTGCTTCGTTGGCGAAGTCGCCCGCCGCCTCGGCTTTGAACTCTTCGATCGAACCCTGCAGCGGCGCCGCGGCGAGCACGTTCACGACCGAAAGCGCCGTGGCAAACGCGCGGCTCGGGTTTCCATTCAATCCGCCGTTCACGTAGAGCACGAGCGTTGCCGGCGTGCGATCGTACGCATAGACCGCGCCGACGGAACGCGAAGCGAAGGTCGGCGATACGACGCCCGGCACTTGCGCGATATCGGAGAGCGTGCGGCGCACGAACGCGGCGAGCACGAGCATCGGACCGAAATCTTGGCTGTCCACGTGCGGCGCCGGGTATTGCGCGATCAGCCACGGCGAGGCAATATCACGGTGGGTGACGATCTCACGCGTTGCTCCGCTGAGCGAGGGTACGCGCACGGTGACGGCAGACGTCGTTCCTTCCGGCAGCGCCGTCGTCAGCGACGTAAGGGCGTCTCCCGGAAGTGCGTCGAGACGACCCGCCGCGCTGACGAGCACGCCGCCGCGCCGATAGTAGCTGCGATAAAACGTTCGCACGTCGTTTGTGTGGAACTGCGCGAGCGCCGCGGGCGTTCCGAGCTCCGGTAACCCGACGTTGGCCTGCGCCGACGACGCCGCGTTGAGCATGTCGAGGCCGACTTGCAGCGCGACCTGTTGATTTTGTGCGATCTGCCGAACGAGTGCCGCACGCGCCTCCCGAATCGTCGCCGGCGAAAAATCGGGCGCCGCGAGCGCGTTGCGGAAGAGCGCTAAGACGGCGCCGGCGTCTCCGGCGAGCGCCTCGACGTAAAATCGAACGTCGGTCGGATCGACGGTAAAATGAATAGATCCGCCACGTGCGGCAATTGCTTCGTCGAGCGATACGCCCGCGGCGTTGGCGCCCGCAGCGGTAACGGGCGTTTGTACGATGGTCTCCGCGACGAGCGCGGCAAGACCGTTCTGTTTGAGCGTTTCACGATCGAGGCCGGCGCGAACGACGAGCGCAACGCCGATTAGTGACGCAGCGTCGTCGTGTTGCCGAATGATCGTCGTGCCGCCCGCACTCTCCACGCTCGGCGCGGGAACACTTGCGGCAAGCGCGCCGGGCGGCGCGAGCGGCGCGCAGGCAAAGAGCGTTGCGGCCACGGCGGCGATCGCCCTCACTGTCCCTCCTTCTGCGGCGTCGACGCTATCAAATCGACGACGATCGGCTTGTTGAGATAGCGCCGTACCACGCCGGCGACGAACTGCGGGTCGAGCGCGCGAACGTTGCGCTCGTAATTTCCGTTGGCGATGCCTGGCGCATACGATAAATTGCCTTCAGTCGAGTACCAGCCTAGATTGTCGGCGCGCTCCTGCGGCGTTTGCGTATCGCTTGCGACGTGGTAGAGAAACGCCTCGCGCGCGGCCTCAAAGGTCCTCGCGTCGAGCGGCTGCTGCAGCGCGGTGAGCGCATCGAGTACGCGACGCTCCGCCTGTTTCTCCTCATCGCCGCCGATGGTTACGACCATGACGCCGGGATCGTGCAGCGTGATGAACTGACCGACGACCAATGCGTCGCTCTTCGCGCGGTCCAGCGCTTTCATCACGACGCCCGTCTGGTCCCGAAAGAGATAATCCGCAACGAAGTCGAGGGCGGTGGCCGCTTTCTCGTCGGAAATCGGCGGCCCGATCCACGCTAGACCGACACCGTCGACCGAACCCGTGGCCGTTGCCGAAACCGGCGCGCTCGTCAAAGGCGAGTCGTAAGGCGGATCCATCGCTCCCGAACCGTTGCCGTCCGTAACGGCGGTGACGCTGGTTTGGTCGACATTACCGGAGAGCGTCAAGACTGAGTTTTCGGCACGAAAGGCGCGCTTCGCGAACGCGCTGACCTGCTCGGCACTCAAACTGGTGATCTGCGCAACCGATGTCGGAAGCGTGGGATAATGCGCCGGACCGGCCGCAAAGATCTGTTTGAAAAGCAGATCGTGCAGCGTCGAATCGGCTTCGTAGCGTTCCTGTACGCCGAGCACCGCGGCGTTCGCCCGCGCGGTCTTGAGCGCTTTTTCATCGATCGTGGGCACGAAGTACGCTGCCGTCATCGCGGCAACGACGCGTCTCGCCGCCGATGCCGGCACCGCGGCAGCAATGCCGACGATGTCGGGATAGACTTCGATGTTGAGATTTCCGCCGAGCGTGTGTACCAGCTCGTACAACGATCGGCCACTCGCGAGCGGCGTGACCGCTGCCGCGGTCGCGGCGAGATCGCTGATGCCCGGCGTTGTATTGTCGTATCCGGCACCGGGAGCACGGAACCACAAGCCGATTGCCGCGGTGTCGACCGTCGGGTCCGGGTCGAGCACGTACGATCCGCCGCGCGGTAAGGCGCCGAGCTGCTGCATCATCGCAGCGTGCGAAGGCACTGGGACGAGAAAGAGTGACGCGACGCCGAGCGTCGCAGCCGCCAGCGTCGCGCGCGCGATCATGCGGGTTCCGGCGATATCTTCGGCGGTAGTCGCGACGGCTTTTCGACGCGCCGCGGCTCTTCCGCAATCGGACGATCCGGCTGAGCATCTGCCGGAGGCACTTCCGTTCCTTTGGCCCGATCGTAGGGCCGGCCGGCGAGTATGGCGCGCACTTCTTCCGCCTCGACCGTCTCATATTCGAGCAGTGAGGCGACCATGCGGTCCACCTTGTCCCAGTTCGTTTCGAGAAGCCGGCGGCCGTTATCGTAACAAGATTCGATGATCTTGCGCACCTCGGCATCGATCTTGCTCGCCACTTCTTCGGAGTAGTTTCGCTCATCGCCGAAATCGCGACCGAGGAAGACTTGAT
>JAFAOZ010000272.1 GCA_019247395.1 Vulcanimicrobiota bacterium
TGGCACGAACGAAATCGATCGTCTCGACCGAGCGTTGCGCGTTGTCGCGGACGTACCGCGCCACCGAACGCCAAAATCGCTTCTCGCCGAGTTCGCCTCGCAGCATGTGCAGCACCGTCGCGCCCTTTTGGTAGAGGTGGCGATCGAAGATATCGATCGGCGTGACGTACACATTGCAGACGATGGGGCGGCTATAGCGATGCTCGTCTTCCTTGAGATAGGCCGCGAACCCGGTAAAGATATCGTATAAATATTCGTCGTGGCCGAGATCCGCCTCGCGCCACACGGCTTCCATAAAGGTTGCGAACCCTTCGTTGAGCCACGCGTGCGACCAGTCGCGGCAGGTGAGCAGATCGCCGAACCACTGATGCGCCAGCTCGTGTGCGACCAGCGGATCGCTGGAAAAATCAAGCTGCGCCGTTTCATCGTGCAGCGTCCGATCGGTTTGAGTGGTGGCGGCGGTGTTTTCCATGCCGCCGAAGATGAAATCCGAGACCGCAATTTGGGAGTATCGCGCGTAAGGATACGGCGTTCCCAGTCGCTCTTCAAAACAGGCGATCATCGCCGGCGTTTTCCCGAACGCGCGCTCGCCATCGCTTTCGCGCCCCGGCAGCACGTAATAAAAAACGGGTACGTCGTTACGCCCCGCTTGACCCTGAGAGATTTCGACGAACGGCCCCGCGACGAGCGTTACGAGGTACGTGCTGTGCGGCACCTCTTGACGATAGCGGTACGTCGTCGTTTCGGCCGCGTCTTTCCGTTCGACGAGAGCACCGTTGCCGAGCGCGAACGTTCCCTTCGGGACGACGATGGTGGTCGACGTACGCTGCTTTTCGTGCGGGTAATCGAGGCAGGGGAACCAATAGCGAGCGTATTCGTCCTGGCTCTGCGTCCAAACGTGCGCGATCTTTTCCGGATGCTCCGCGGTCGGTTTGACGAAAAAGAGCCCGTGACGGGGCTTTTGCGCCCGATATGCGATGGAGAACGTCCGACGCTCACCCGGTGCAATTTCCGGCTCGAACTGGAGCTCCAGCTTGCCGTTACGTCGCGCGAATCTCGCGGCGCCGTCGACGCGTTGGATCTCGAGATCGACGGCGTCGAGTACGAGTCTCGCGACCGGCTCGTCAAAAGCGCGCACCGTCGTCGAGCAGATGCCGTCGATCGACTCCGCATCGATATCCGGCGTGAGATGCAGGTCGATCTCCTCGACCGCTACGATTTTGTCGGGTCCGTATCGCGGGCGTGCGCCGGGCAGCGCAAACGGGAGATGTTCGTTCGTATCGTCGCCCATCGTGTCTGCGGTGCTTACGAGCCGCAGAGCAGTCAGTCCTGTGCGGTCTGAAGCCCTCCCGTGACTTCCACCACGGTGCCGGTTATAAAATCGCGCTCTGCCGCAACCAAAAAGCGCACGGCATCGGCAACGTCTTCATAACTTCCCGCGCGGCCGCGGGGATTGCGTGCGGCATGCGCCGCCGCGTGTTCGCGGGCGAGCGTCTTTTCGCGTATGTCGCCCGGCGAGACGACGTTAACGGTGATTCCGTGCGGAGCCTCCTCGATGGCCAGCGATCGCGCGAACGCGACCAGGGCGCTTTTCGCCGCCTGATAGAGTGCCAATCCGCGAAAAGGACGCGTCTCTTGCGATCCCAGCATTCCAAAGAAAACGATACGTCCAAAGCCGGCCTCGCGCATCGCAGGAAGCGTCGCGCGCGCCGCGAGCACGGCGCTGCGCAGATTGCCGTCAACGACCTCGCGATATTCTTCGAGGCTGGTGCGCGCAAAACGTTTGGCGATGAGCGGACCGACCGCGTGCACGAGGGTATCGAACGGGCCTTCGTCGCGCACCGCTTTTTCGAGCGCTGCCTCGATGGTCTCTGGGTCATCGAGGAAATCGACGCGCAGGGCAGATGCGGAGATCGCCGCCGCGGCTTCGATTGACGCGATGGTCGCTTCCGGCGGCGTATTGCGATAGGTGATAACGATGCGAGCGAATCCGTCGCGCGCGAGCGCGGGAGCGATGCCGGCAGCAAGGCCGGCAGCAGCTCCCGTTACGAGCGCACGCCGGTTCAGCGCGCCGCTCGCGATGTTATGCTCGTGCGAAATCCCAGGACAGATCGAACGGAACGCCGTCGACCGTCATGCCGTTCACCCGCACGTGGTGTGGTCCGCGGCTCAACGGCCATGGCACGTTCACGGAGAAGACTCGGCCGCTCTGGCTCAAGCCCGAGGTCACTGAATTGCCGTCGACTCGGACGCGCAGCGCCGACGGACGCACGCCGCGACTGAACTGGAACTGAATCGTCTGATTGGGGTTGAAAACGGTTCCCGTCGGCGAGACGTTGACGAAGCGAACGGCCGAAGGCGGTTGCTGCGGCGGCATCGGAACGGGGGCGCCACCGCCGCCGCTGATCGTAACCGTGCTCGTCGAATCGTTCCAATTGACCGACGCGCCCAGCGCCTGCGAAATGAAGCGGAGCGGAACGAACGTCGTCTCGCTGACGATAAACGGCGCAACGTCCATTGTTTGCGGTTGGCCGTCCACCGTTGCCTGTTCGGATCCGATGTTGAGCGAGACGGTGCGGCCTCGACCGGTCGCATTGATCTGACCGTTCGAATAGACGACGCTCGCCCCGAGCTGCTCGAAGACGCCGCGCAGTGGAACGAAGACGCGGCCCGCGCGCACGATCGGCGGCTGCGTGAAGTTCATGTTTTGACCGTTGACGACAACCGTGACGGATTGTGCCGCAACGAAGCTCGGCGCAGCGAAGGCGGCGAGCAGCAAAAATATCGAAAAAAGCCTTGTCATGCGGGCTCATTACCCGCGCTTGCTCGCTCCCAAACGAGGTGTAATCGTATTCAAACGACGCCGATTTCGACGGCTCGCGTAAGCTCGGCAGTAACCGCACGCCGGTCGGCCCAGCGCTCAAAGAAGCCCATCCACGTCGCGTACACCATCGGTACGAGGAAGAGCGTTAAGATCAGCGAGCTGAGCAATCCTCCGATAATAACGGTACCCATGGCTTGCCGCCACTCGCCACCTTCCGCGAAGCCGAGCGAGAGCGGCAGCATGCCGAAGATCATTGCGCATGTCGTCATCAAAATCGGACGGAATCGGGTGGCCGATCCCTGCAGCACCGCGTCATGCACGCGCATGCCGCGCCGGCAGAGCGTATTGGAGTAGTCGACGAGGAGAATTCCGTTCTTCGCTACGAGGCCGAAAAGCATGATGATGCCGATCATCGAGATGATGTTGAGCGATTGACCGGCATTCGGCTCGATGCGGTGCATCAGGGAAAGCGCGACGAGTGCACCGATAATCGCCAGTGGAACGCACAACATGACGATCAGCGGTTCGAAGAACGACCCGTAGAGGATCACCATCAGCATGTAGACGAGCATGAACGACGTAGCCAGCGCGATGCCCATGTTAGCCATCGTCTCGTTCATGTATTGCGTGTCGCCTTGCGCGGTCAGATGCACGCCTTCGGGAAGGAATCCGGGCTTGCGCAGCTGCTTTTCGAGTGGCCCGGTTACGGCGCCGAGTGAGTAGCCCGGGAGCGTGTCGCCGTAGACGTCGACGACACGTTGGCGGTTGAGCCGCTTGATTTGCAGCGGCGCCTTGGTCCACTGCAGGTTCGCAATGTCTGCCAGCGGGACGAGCGTTCCGTCTTCGGCGCGAACGCGTACGTCTTGAAGCTGATCGACGGTCTTTCGATCCGACATCGGGAACTGAACTCGAACGTCGACCAAACCGTTCTCGGCACGCACGCGCGTGGCAACCGCACCATCGATCGCCAAGCGCGCCGCATTTGCTGCTGTCGCAGGCGAAATCCCGAGCACTTCGGCCTTTTGTGAATCGATGTTCACGTTGAGTCGCGGCGCGGCCGCCTCGTTACTCGTTTGCACGTTGACGCTGCCCGGCGTATTGCGCAGGAATTGCGCCACCTTCTCGGCGCCGGCAGCGATCTCGCTTTCGGGGCCCGAAAGCGAGTAGAAAATCGTCGCTCCCGAGCCGCCGCCGTTGTCGCCCGAAACCTGGAACACGCCGCCTGGAACCAAATAGCTGAGCTTGCGAATCTGGTCGATAATCTTGTACGTGTCGTGCCGCCGTTCGGGCAGCGTCTGCGCATCGAGCCGAGCGTAGTTGTCACCGATCGCCGAACCCCAGCCTTGCGGCTTACGGCCGACCGTCGAGCTGACTGACTTGATCCCGTCGAGCTTCATGATACCGTCTTCCAACGCCGTGACGTACTTCGACGTCGTCTGCAAGGGCGTTCCCGGGGGATAGGTGACCGTCATCGAGATCTCGCCGCTCTGCACCTGCGGGACGAAATCGAAGTCGATTGGACCGAGCGCGACGAGCACGGCCGACAACGCGATCGGAAGCCCGAACGTCGCTAGCGTCAAACGCTTTCCGCCCCGTCCCGTCTGGTAGAACCAGCGGACGAAGACTTGCGGAATGTTCTTGACGGCGTCGGCGCCACGGCGCGCCCAGACTGCAGCGCCCGAATGGCCGTTCGACGACGGTGTCCAGCGATACCCGAGATTTTCCGGGCTCTTACTGCGGCGCTCGATATATCCCACGCCGTGCCACAGACCCGCAAGTACAAGGAAGAATACGTTCACCGCGATAGTCGTCATTCCGGCGCCCATCGCAAGCGTGAGCGAGTTGATGACCAGCACCGCGCAGACCCAGACGACGAAGAGTCCGTGCCGGAGGGCGAACGGCAAGCCCTTCGTCCGATACCAGGTAAGAATTCGGTCGTACCGCATAACGACGAAGTTGAGCACGAGGAGCGCGCCGATCATGATCGGCAGCACTTGACGCAGCTCCGCGATAGGCCATGGGATGAAGTACGCAAGGACTGCGGCACCAGTAAGGATGAGCGTCACCTTCCACGAACCCAGCGCATCCATCCAGGCCGGCCGTGCTTTCGAGCGCTTCAGTACGCTCCACCTGGCGGCAAGCAGCGGCGTAAGCGTGAAGGAAACGAGCAGCGAGAAGAGCGTCGCGATGACGATCACGATGCCGAACTCACGAAGATAGGCGCCGACGATACCCGGCAGGAACGCAATCGGCAGGAAGACGACCACGTCAACCATGGTGATGGCGACGGCAGCGCCGCCGATCTCGCTGCGCCCGTTGATCGCAGCGTCGATCGGTTCTTCTCCCAAATCGCGATGGCGTGTGATGTTTTCTAGTACGACGATGGAGTCGTCCACCAAGATACCGATGATTAGCGAGAGTCCCATTAGCGACATCGTGTCGAGATGGAAGCCGAACGTCTTCATGAGCACGAACGTCGCAAGAATCGAAGACGGGATCGCGATCATGATCACGATCGCGTTACGCCATGCGTGCAGGAAGAGCAGCATCACAAGCATCGTCAGCACGATGCCCTCGATCAGCGACTGCCAGACGCCGTTGAGCGACTTCTGCGTGTAATCGGCGGGCGCGTCGATTTCGGTCAGCGTCACCTCAGGGAATTGTTCGTTGATCTGTTTGATGTGATCGCGCGCGATCTGGGTTGAAGTAATCTCGTCGGCGGCGATATTTCGCCCGAGCTCGACGTAGATGCGCGGCTGGCCGTTAAAGTGGGAAATCGACGTCGGCTCGACGTGGCTGTCGAAGGCGTAAGCGACGTCGCCGACCTTCATGTTCTTATTGGTGCTGCCCGGCACCATCAACGGAATTCCGAGCAGGTCTTGCGCCGTGTTGACTTCGGCGTGAACCGAAACGCTCGTTTCCTGCGTACGCTGGCGCAGCATGCCGCCCGGAAGGTTCGCATTGTTGCCGGCAATCGCGGTAAAAACGTCTCCGAGCGTGGCGTTGGCGCCGATCAAGCGTTCCGGAATGGGCTCGACGTGGAACTCACGATCGGCAGCGCCGCGAATCTCAACCGTCTGCACATTCGGGATCGCCTTGAGGATCGGCTCTAGCTTGTTGTTTGCGAAGTCCGCGAGCTGCGTCTGCGTGAGCGACTTCGAACTGATTGCAAGATCGAGCAAGGGCTGTGACGCGCCGTTCTTCTCCACTGTCGGAGGATCGAGGTCGGCCGGCAGATAGACCCGTGCCGTATCGACCGCACTCTGGACGTTGATTGCCGCCACATCGAGATTCGTCCCGAGTTTGAACTGAACGATGACCGTCGCGACGCCTTCTTGCGCGGTCGCGTTGAGCTGGTCGAGGTTATCGATCCCGTCGAGCTGATCTTCGATCGGCTTGACGATCAGTCGTTCCATCTCTTGCGGCGAGGCGCCGGGGTATCCGGCGTAGACGACGACGATCGGGAAGTCGGTCCCCGGCGGGTCAGCGCTGCGTCCAATGGTCTTAAAGGCGATGATGCCAAAAATAGCCAGCGCGATGAACACCATTGCGGTGATCACCGGTCGGTTAATCGCGAAGCGGGTCAACCACACGATAGAATTTCCATTGCTGCCTTGCTCTACGCCAAGAGCCGTCCAACTGTTTCAGGCGACCTCCAACGCGGG
>JAFAOZ010000305.1 GCA_019247395.1 Vulcanimicrobiota bacterium
GTTATAGTCGGATCCGTTGATCTTGCCGCAGGCGTTGGCGTAATCAATGCACGGGATCGAGATCACGCCTTTGAAGCCGGCTTTGCGCATGCGATTGACAGCCTGTTGCATCGCCGCGGTGAGGTAGTAGGCGTTCGACGAGCCGTAGGTCGCCTCGTCGTCGCAGCCTTTCTTCATGAAGCATTTCCAGCCGACCGTCGTCTCTCCCCACGGTGCCAGAATCACGTTCGGGTCGTTCTTGAACGTCGCGGCCATGCTCGACCACATCGCGGGCGAATGATCTTCGTCCGGCGCGTCGGGTTGATACGTCGCCTGATAGGTGCCGGGTGCGCCCCAAATCAGCGAGACCTCCGCGTACATGCCGTTTTGGTGCAGCAGGTTCACGTAGTTGACGATTGCGTCAATATAATTCTTCCCGGCGTACTGCTGGTTTATCCCGTTGATATTGAGCCAGCAATCCTCGTTGAGCAAGACGCGAACGATGTTGACGTGCCACGATGCGATGGCCTTGATCGACTTGTCGTCATTGGGGCCGTCAAAGATTCCCCAGCCTTGCACGCAGGCATACTCGGTGCCCGAACGATTGACGCCCTGAAGCGCTACGACGTTGCCGGAACCGTCGACGAAGTGATTGCCGGAGACGCGGATCCCGTTCAGAGAACCCGAAGGCACGCGCGCTGCCGCCGGAGCGCTCCGCGGGGTTGCCGGAGCGCCGCTGCCGCACGCAGTGAGGAACGCGAGTGCGAACAATAGCGGCAGCGGCTTTTTCATCGAGCCTACTTCGATGCCGTGATTGCGACCCCCGTCGGAAAGTAAATGCCTTGCAAACTATTGATCGGATTGCCGCCCGTCGGATACGCGAACTCGAAGACGCCGTTGTAGCCTTGCACCGACACCCAAACCGATGTGTCGCCTTTCGCAAACGCATCTTCAACCGGAGTTGGAACCCCGTGGAACGGCGTCGCCACGATCATGTTCATAAAGCGCGGTTTCGCATAGGTGCGCATCACCAAATCGACCGTATCGATGACCGCGACGTCGCCTTTGCTTGTGAATTGCACGCCCCCGGGCGCTCCGGTGTGAATCGAGCTCAGCGTTGTGCACTTCGAAGTACCGGCTGCAATCTCGCCTGCACTGCTGTAAACTCCGTACGGCGGATCGCCGTCGACGATGACGTTATCGCTCTTATCAATCGCTAAAAACGCATACCAGGTCAGGTTTGGGCACGTAATCGTGTGTAAGAGTTTGCCGGCATCACTGTATTCGCGCACGTTGCCGGGACCGCACGTTCCTTTTCGGGTGCACCAATTTGCTACCCAAATGTTGCCTTTGGAATCGATCGCCACGTCCGTCGGCCGGTACCCGCGGTCGTCAATCCGCAGCACGGGGTCGGTGGCGGGCGGCGCGAATTTCAAAATATTGTATCCGTACGTATTTGCGACGTAGACGGCGCCGCTGGAATCGGTCGTTATGCCTTCGGGCTCGTTGAGATTCGAAGACGTTGAGTACGTCATACGCAGATAGGGCAGCGAATAGCCGTAAAGCACGCCCGACGAAGTATAGATGCCCGCGACGTAGAGCGTTCCCTGGCTTCGCGGCACTGAACGGGCTGGCGACTGCGGGATGACCGGCGCGACGGGCGGCGCGGTCTGATTTGCGCAGGCTGCGGTCACAGCCCCGACGGTTGCCGCGTAGCAGAAGAGAACGATCTTGCTCATGACGATCTCCGATGAAGCAGCGGAGGCACATTCTTTCCCGTAAGTATGAATAAAGTATGAAGCGGGCAGGCACACGCTAGCGAATTTCCGTTAACTCCCGAATACGGCGGCATGGCATCCAAATATCGTTACGGCGAGATGACGTGGCCCGAAGTCAAGGAAGCGGCGTCACGCCCCTGCGTCGCGCTCGTGCCGATCGCGACGCTCGAAGATCACGGCCCGCATTTGCCGATCGATACCGACTTGCTGCTATGCGCGAGCGTCTGCGAGCTGGCGGCCTCGCGCGCATCGGACCGGAGCGTGGTGGTACCGCCGATCAACCACGGCTATAGCCCGCACCACATGGATTTTCCCGGCGCGATCACAATTGGACCGCACACCTTCATCGACTACGGTTTGGACGTCTGTAAGAGCTTAGCGCACCATGGCTTCGAGCGAATTTTGATCGTCAACGGCCACGGCAGCAACACGCCCTTCGCCGACATCATCGCGCGGCTCTGCGTCGTGCATACCGACGCACTCGCCGCAGCCGTGAACTATTGGGCGGCGCCGGGCGTACGCGAGGTTGCCGAATCGCTGCGCGAGTCCGAACCCGTGGGCGGAATGAATCACGCCTGCGAATTCGAGACCTCGCTCTACCTGGCGCTGCGGCCGGAGCTGGTCGACATGCAGCATGCCGTCGCCGAATACTCGCATCGTCCGTCGAAGAATTATTGGACCGACCTCGTTGCCGGCGACGGACCACTCGCAATGATGGAGCATTGGAGTCAGCTCAGCCACAGCGGCGTGCTCGGCGATCCCACGAAGGCGACCATCGAAAAGGGGCGCGCGCTGCTCGATGCAGCGGCCAACGGCATCGTGGAGCTCGTCGATGAAATGCTCGAGCGGACGAGTCCGCCGCGTACCGACCATCATTCGTAGCGAATAAATCATCAACGAGGCATCAAATTTCTCGTTGCGGCCGCCACGGCGTCGGCCGGGGTGCTAGACTGGCGCGAGAGGTCTCAACGTGTTGTCGGTTTTGCGCTCGCTTCGTTTGGTATTGTCGCTGGCAGGCCTCGCGGGGCTGCTCGGCGCGCCGGCGCTCGCCTCGGTGGCGGAAAGTTTTACGTTCACCGTGGCGCGCGCTCCGCATCCGCTTGCAGCCGATCCGAGCATGGCCGACCCCGCCTGGAACGCCGGTAAAATACCGCTCGGGAACGGCCCCTGGGAGAACGTCACGACGCGCTCGCCGGCTCGCTTCAACACGACGGCCTATCTGCTCTACGACGACAAGAATCTGTACGTCGGCTTTCAAGCCGAACAGACCGGCGTTCCCGTCGTCGGCAACCAGACGACGAACGACGTCGGGTTCGGCTCGGACGACTTCGTCGGCATCGGCATCGATACGAGCGGCTCGGGCAGCCAGGTCTACTACTTCGAAACGACGCCGCGTGGAATCAAATACGAGGTGGCCGGTGAAAACACGCGCTTTCGGCCGCGTTGGACCGCGGCGGCGAAAGTTACGGACGGAACGTGGAATGCGGTGATGGTTATTCCGCTCGACGTCATCCGCGTGCCGCGCGGCGGAAAGCAGACCTGGCGTTTTCAGTTCGTGCGCGGCATCGCGGCACGCGGCGAGCACGTTTCGTGGGTGTGGGATCCGATCATGCAGGACGCCGCGAGCGGAACGTGGCCGTTGCTCTCGCCCGACCCGCGCTTTTGGCCCGCCGGCGAACTCAATCTCGCCGCATCGGCAGCTGCCCGGCCAAAGCCGCGCGCGGATATCTATGCGCTTGGCAGCGTCGGCCAAGACCGGAATCTCGTTCAGCAAGCCAACGGTACGTTTTTGCCGATGAACGTGCGATGGTACGGCGGCGATCTCAGCTATCCGCTAACGCCGACGATTCGATTCGTCGGCACGCTCAACCCCGACTTCTCCAACGTCGAAATCGACCAACAGACGATCGCACCGCAAGAGTTCCAGCGACAACTGGTGGAGTATCGCCCGTTCTTCGCCCAAGGAGCCGCGTATATCAACGCCAATTCGAGCGTTCGCGCCCCGGTCGGCACGGGCGTGCAGCCGCCGTTCCTCGTCTTCTACTCGCCGTCGGTCGGGCCGTTTGACAACGGCGCCAAAGTGGAGGGGACGTTTGGTGAGAATGCTTTCGGTGCGCTGACGTTCCACGGATACGACGTGCCGTCGAACAATACGTTCACGGATCAAGC
>JAFAOZ010000330.1 GCA_019247395.1 Vulcanimicrobiota bacterium
CGAGCGCACTGATATAGATTGCGTCGGGTCCACAGTGGACCGTGTGCGGCCGCGTGTAGCCCGTCTTCGCGATGATCTCCTCGGGCTCGATGACGCGCGCGATGTGCGGCTGTGACGGATCGGGTTTGGTATCGATCACGTGGACCCGCGACGAGCGCAGGCCCGGGACGATCAAATAACGCCGCTCGACGTGCGGCCGGGGTGCGAACGGACAGAGTGCGGCGCTGCAAGCATTCCAACCGAAGTGATGCAGCTCGTCGCCGGTGTTGGGCAGCTCCACGCGGCCGACTTCCTTTGCAAACGCATTCGACGCTGCGTCGGTGTCGACGACGGCGATCGCGTCGGAGGATCCGTTCCCAGTTGCACTGAGCAGCGCGACGTAAGCGAGGGTCTCCGGAGGCGCTTTCATCGCGTCTTTGGCGGAAGCATAAAACGTCGGATCGGGTTTCAGAAGCATGGCTCGCCCTCCCGTGAACGCGGCAGCTTCCGTGACGCTGCGCCGTTTCCTGCGTTAAATCAACAGTGTCACCAGCCCCGATACGATGAGCGCCGCGGCCCAAATCAAATCCACGTTGAACCAGGCCGTGCGCAAGAAACTGACGCCGAATCGCGCGTAGACCACCATCGCAATCGTCAGCGTCGCGATCGCGTAGCCGAGTGTGTGCAACGCGACCATCTCTAAGCCGGCGCCATACCGCGGCGGCGGAGCGGGCATCGGCATCCCCATCGCGTCCACGGCTCCGTGTACGGCCGTCACGAACGGCACGAGCATCAATCCGGCGCCGTGGGCGCTCGACATTAAGAGCGACCAGAGCGCGAGGCCCCAGAAGCCGACCCGCATACCGACCCACCGCGGGTGCCGGGCGCGCACGAGCCGCAAAATACCAAAAACCAGCAAGATCGCGGCGCCCCCAACGCGGACCGCTGAATGCGGCAGGTGCGCCGCCGCAACCACGGTTACGAGCACGACGGCGCCGACCGACGCGATGTGCCCCAGCGTCAGCGGCACGATCGACCGCAGAACGGCCGCGCTGCTGCGCTCTTGGAGACCGATCGCTACGGCGAAGAGCCATCCCATCGCCGGATTGAGGCCGTGATAGCAGCCGAGGAAAAAGATTCCGAGCCACGGATAATAGGGAGCCATCACTCTCGGAGGATTCTTATGCCACGCATTGGTTTGGTCTTACGCGCTATGTCGGCCGCGGTCGCGGCCGCCCTGCTGCATGCCTGTGCCCATACGGCAGGCGTGATGCCGGCGAGCTCCTCAGGAGCTCAAGGCCTCTTGCCTACGGCAAATCCGCCGGCGTGTAAGGGTCAAAAGAATTCACAAGATTATGCGTCCGTCACCGAGACGCTCTCGACGAAGGGCGGCGCTCTCTGCATTCCGGAGTTCGGCGGATTCGGCGGCAAGGTGAAGTACCCGGGCGCAAGTCCGTCCGTGCACGTGACGCTCACGAGCAGCACGACGAATTACAACGGGATGCCGCAGCTCGGTAAAGGAAGCGCGATCTTTTACCTCCAGCTCGCGATTTCAGGCGCAACGAGCTTCGGCAACAAAGTGCGGGGCGGCGGCGGCCTAACCTCGGCGCAAATCCAGCCGGGTTATCCCTACACGGTCTACGGCCAGGCGGTTGTATTCGGCATCACGTTCAATTTCGGACCGTGCTACGCCACGGCGACGAGCGGAAAGTACGGCGGCGTTATCGGCGGTGTCGGGACGCTTCTGAAGGGCCAATCAATACCGACCGCCGGCAATGCGGTGCTGGAGGTCTACTCCGGCCAGCAGACGAGCTCGCCATGCTAAGCGACGGCGGTCGGTAGGACGATTCCGGAGAGGTTGAGCGGATCGTAATTCCCAAGGCCGACTAACTGCGTATCGCCGCTGCGGCGTGCCGCGCGCAGTGCATCGACGGCCTCGGGCAATGCGAATTGCTCGCCGACGAATCCGGCAACGAAGCGACCTCCACGAATTTCGCCGCGCGCCTCCATGCGGCGCAACACAATCAACAGTTCGCGCCACGGCGGCGCGAGGCTCTCACGCCCGATGACGTCGCGAAAGACGACGCCCCAGCGATCGAGCAGACGGCGCGCAAAGGATTCGCGGTCAATGCGCTCGGCCGCGGCGCTCAACAGGGTCCAACGCCCGCTCGACGCGCGCGGACGGGCACGCAACCCCTTCTCTCCAAGCCGGCGTTTTGCGTCGCTGAGCGAGCGCAGCGCATCGAAGCCGTCGGCGGTGACCAATCCCGCCGCGACGAGCTGCCAAAGCGCCTCTTCCACCTCACTCGGCAGTCGTTTCGTGGCGCGAACGATCTCGGCAAAGAACGGCGCGTGCAGCCGCTCGATCTGCTCGAGTACCTCACGTGCGGCATGCGAAAGCGCGCCGACGTCGCGCTCGCGCCGCACAATCAACTCTTCCGCGTTCGCGCGCAAGAAGAGCGCGATGGGCGCAAGCCGTGTCGGACGAACGCGCGAGCGATCCGCTCCGGCGTTGGGCTCGAGCGCCGGGTGCGGGGTGAGACGCCCCCACATGATATCGCCGGAATGACAGAGCCGGTCGAGCAGATCCGGCCGATAACCTGCGATGCGCGCCGGCAGAACCTGCTCTTCCCAAGCGTACGCCGGAACCTCGTAGCCTTCCAACTGCCGCACGATTTGCAGCGTGCCGTCGATTCCGTGCAGCCGTGAGGCCGGCGCGACGTGCTGCCATCGCTGCAGAAACGTCATATACGCCGCGGTGCTGACAGCTTCAATCTCGCGGCGGAGCGTGCCGATCGTAAGCCGATGGATGCGCGCGAGCACGCGGCGATTGCACCATTGCTCTGCGCCCTGGCCGGTGAATTTTCCGCGCAGCACCTGCCCTTGCGTCTCGAGACGAAGCAGCGCAGCGTTGACGGCATCCTCCGGCAAGCTTAAGCGTCGCGCAATTTCCGCGATCGTCAGCGGTCCACTGCACTCCAGCCACCCGCGCACGACTTCGGTGACCGCTTCGTCGCGATCGTCGCCGCTGCCGTAGGCGGTCCGTGCAAGATCGAAACGCTCGGCACAGGTCCACATACCACTGAGCACCCTAGCTCGGTGGTCCGCGACGAGCTCGTCGAACCATGCGGCCCAGGCGGCGACGGGCGGCAGAACGATCAGCGAGGAGAGCGCGTCGTGGAGCTCGTCGGCGTCACGCACCACCGGCCACGATTCGGCGGCGACCTGTTCGATTGCAGCGGAGTCAAGCATCCCGGCCCCGTCGACGTCGTCGCGAAGCGTTCGCCGCAGCTGCACGGCACGCGCCCGGCGTTCTTCGAGCGGCGCATCGTCGAGATATGCGTAGGGATTCGCGTTAAGAATCTCGTGCGAAAACGGCGACGGCTCAGGTGTATCGATCGCGACGGTGCGAATTTTGCCTTCTTCGACCGAACGCAGCACGTCGAGCAGACCGTCGAGGTCCATCGCTTCGTGCAGACAGTTGCCGATCGTTTCCCGTACGAGCACGTGATCGGGCACTCGAATCGGCCCCGTAAGGTTTTCCGGACAGGCCGCTTGATCGGGAAAGACCGAAGCGAGCAAATCGTCGGCACGCATGCGCAAAATTTGCGGCGGCACTTTGCGTCCGCCATTGAAGCGCAGAATGGCTAACGCGCGCGAGGCATTCCAACGCCAACGGGCCGCAAACATCGGGGCGGGCAGCAACGCTTGCGTCAGCGTTTGTTCCGCGCTCGCCGACTTCACGAACTCGAAGGCGACCTCGAGTGGAAACGCATGCTGGTCGGTGAGCGAGAGGATGAATCCGTTATCGGTTGCGGCGGCCTGAAGTTCCAGATTGAACGAACGGCAGAATCGCTTACGCAGCGCGAGGCCCCACGCGCGATTGACGCGCGCGCCGAAAGGTGTGTGGAGAATGAGCTGCATGCCGCCGCTTTCGTCGAAGAAGCGCTCGGCGACGATCGTAGTCTGCGTCGGCACCGCGCCGAGAATCGCTTTGCCGGCGCGCACGTACGTAACCGCCTG
>JAFAOZ010000270.1 GCA_019247395.1 Vulcanimicrobiota bacterium
CGGTGCTCTCGGTCGAAGTTCAGACACTGCCATGATCCGAGTCGTGCTTCCGGCGCATCCGCGAGCGCTCGCGCGTGTCGAGGGCGAGGTCGAACTCGATCTCAACGGAGCCGCGACGCAGCGCGAGCTGCTCGATGCATTAGAGGATCGCTTTCCGGCGCTTCGGGGCACGATGCGCGATCACGTCACGCAGAAGCGCCGGGCGTACGTACGATTTTTCGCCTGCGAGTGCGATCTCTCTCACGAGCGTCCCGACGCGCCGTTGCCGGATGCCGTCGTTGCGGGCGCCGAGCCGTTTCTCGTCGTCGGCGCGATGGCCGGCGGCTAGTCGATCAGTTCAACGTTGAGCAGGTTCAGGCCGTCGCGGATCTCGTGCGCGAGCGCAATGGGGTCGCCCGTCTTGAACTGGTGCGAAAAGAAGAGTTGCGGATCTTCGTCGGTCTCCTGATTATATAAGCAGCCGATATCCCAATCGCGGCTTCGCATCCGGCCGACGAGGCGCTGAATCTCGCTCGGAATCATCCCAAAATCCGGAACCGCCGCCGCCTGTCCTCCCGGCAGGGGCTCAAATACGATCGGGAGGCTCACGTTGAGATACGGATTGATATGGACGCCACCGAGCATGATGCGCTCCGCCCGAGGCACTTGAAAGCTGACTACTCCATTGGCGCCGACGCTGGGCTTCGCACCGATGATCTTGCCGAGCTCGGCTGCCGGCAGCGGCGTGTGCGGATGTTTTGGCGGCGCCTGCGGCAGAGGAGTCGATGTAGCGTTGAGGGCCGCCTTACATCCGCGAGCGATGGCGAGAGCATCGCCAACGGCACGAAAATGAATGAAGAACACGATCGGTTCGAAGTCATAGAAGTGTTGATGCTCGGCTTGAAAGACGATGTCGTGCCGAAGAAGTTGATCGATGAAGGGATCGACTTCGTCCCGTTTGAGGCAAAGGTCGGAATTCATCGCGACCTTTGATCCGCCCAGCCATTGAAAGTTCAGATCGCCATTGATTTCAAAGGACGGAAGAATCGGCGTGCCGCGAAGCGTCACGCCGCGAATGTCGTTACGATCGATTTGAATTTGGAGGAGGCCGTAACTAATGGCGCCTTTCGCCTCGACGACTTGTTCAATCGCACTCGCGATATGCGATGGAAAGGTTTTAAAATCCGGGGCGCCTTGTCCGGCAGAGGTTTGCGCAACGTTGGGTCCAACGAGCGTAGTGCCCGGCATCGTGCAACCGGCGATTGCTGCCCCTGCAAATCCGCCGGCGGCGGAGGCTCCAAGCGCGATGAGTCGGCGCCGCGAAATTCGCGGCGTGGCATTGCAGTCAGTGTGCGCCATAGGTGCCTCCAGGATTCGTAGCAGTGGTGACGATGATTTACCCGGGCCGTACCTAGCGGGAAACCGGTTAGTATGAACAATTTTTAAGCGAGGCAGCACCCTAAGGAATGGAGGGCGCTAAAGCGAGCCGAAGCCTGCGCGATGAAAATCTGGCGCGCGGCATTGGAGGCCTTGGCCGTTTCGGTGATGTGCGCAACGGCGGCCATTGCGCAAACGCCGCCTTCGATGCGCACGATTTTGACGAACACATTTGCCATCCGCGATTTGAGCGACGTGAACCTGTCATCCGACGGAACGAAGCTAGCCTGGGCCGAAGGCTTTCGCGATCCTCGGGACCTGTTGCGTTCACCGCATTATAGCGCGATCTTCGTGCAAGGCATTGCGCGCGGCGCGCGCATCCACGTGAGCGCGGGTAATCCTCAGCGCTACTACAACGAACAGAATCCGGTCTGGTCCCCGGATGGGCGGCGGCTGGCCTTTTTATCTGATGCGCGATCGCATCGGCAGTCGCAGCTTTTCACGTGGGATGAAACGAGCCGCGCCGTGCGGCAGATCGGCGGCCTCCATGGCGACGTTCAAACCGTGCGGTGGTCGCCGAACGGCACTGCGATCGCGGTGCTGTATATTCCGGGGGCCGTTCGCGACGCCGGTGCGCTTGCGCCAGGGTCGCGCGACGTCGGCGTAATCGGCTCGAAAGTCGAAGAGCAGCGGCTGGCCGTCGTCGATCTTTCGAGCGGCGCAATCCGCTTCATAACGCCGGCCGACACGTACGTCTATCAATACGACTGGTCTCCCGACGGGCGCTCCGTCGCCGTCACGTACGCCACCGGAAACGGCGATAATAACTGGTGGATTGCGCGTCTGGCGAGGGTCGACGTCGCAACCGGCGCGATGCGCGATTTGCTCAAACCGTCCTTTCAAATCGCCGATCCCCGCTGGTCGCCTGACGGGACTCGCATCGCGGTGATCGGCGGAATCATGAGCGACTTCATCTCGACCGGTGGTGACGTCTACCTCGTTGACGCAAGTACGGGCGATTCGCGCAACCTCACCGATGGCGCGCCTATCTCGGCGCAATCGCTGCAATGGAATGACGGCTCGAGCCTCGACCTCGTCGCGCACCGCTCCGGTTCCATGTCGCTGATGCGCCTCAATATTGCAAATGCGGGCACCGTCTCGCTTACGCGGCTCACCGATCGCGAAGAATCGCTGTGGAGCTGGTCGACCGCGCGCGCGGGCGCCGTCGTGGCACTGGTTCGCGCCTCATTCACCGAACCGCCGGAGATTTGGGCGGGCCCTCCGGCCGCGCCACGCCAAATTACCGCGAGCAACGCCCATGCCAAACTCCTCAACGGCAAAGCGGTTTCGATCGAATGGCCGAGCGATCGTTTTACTGCTCAGGGTTGGCTAATTTATCCGCTCCACTACGATCCCCACGCGACGTATCCGATGGTTACGATCGTGCATGGCGGACCGTCGGCCGAGTCGGTGCCGTCGTTCGGAAGTCGCAACACCAGCGCGCTCTCATCGCAAGGCTACTTCGTCTTCATGCCCAATCCGCGCGGAAGTTACGGACGCGGCGAAGCGTTCACGCGAGCAAATATTAAAGATTTCGGGTATGGCGACTGGCGGGACATTATGGCAGGCGTTGATGCGGCTATACGTGCCGCGCCGATCGATCCCAACCGGTTGGGGCTCATGGGATGGAGCTACGGCGGTTACATGGCAATGTGGGCCGAAACGCAGACGGCGCGTTTTAAAGCAATCCTCGCGGGTGCCGGCGTGGTCAATTGGCAATCGTACTACGGCCTCAATAAAATCGACGAGTGGATGATTCCGTTCTTCGGAGCCTCCGTTTATCAGGATCCCGCGGTCTATGCACGCAGCTCGCCGATCACGTTCATCAACCAATCCAAGACGCCCGTCCTCATTCTCCAGGGCGAACGCGACGAAGAAGTTCCCGCACCGCAATCCTTTGAGTTCTGGCACGCGATGGAGACGCTCGGCGTTCCGGCCAAGCTGATCGTCTACGCGGACGAAGGCCATGGAATTCGGAAGACCGCGGACCAGATCGATCTCTTGACGCAGACTATGGCGTGGCTCAACCGTTATCTCGCGCAATAATCAGATAGTTTTCGGTGCGTTGCCGTGCTAGCGTAAAGCGGTGCTCGAAAATCGGCAGCTCCTCGACTCCGGCTTCACGCTCATTCGCGGCGCGATCGATCCGGCCGAGTCCGCCTCGTTGCGGGCGCTGTACGCGGACGATCGGCTCTTTCGGAGCCGCATCGTGATGGAACGGCACTCGTTTGGCCGCGGCGAGTATAAATATTTCGCGCACCCGCTGCCGCCGCGGCTGCAGCGCCTTCGTGAAGAGTTGTACGCCGAACTGGTCCCCGTCGCCAATGAGTGGATGCGCCGGCTCGGCCGTTCGGTAACGTTTCCCTCCGCGCATCAAGACTTTTTGCATGAATGTCTGGAGGGCGAACAAAACCGGGCGACGGTGCTTCTGCTACGCTACGGCGCGGGGGACTACAATCGGCTGCATCAGGATCTCTACGGACCCGTCGCGTTTCCGCTCCAAGCGACGATCTACCTCAGCCGGCCCGGCGACGAGTTTGGCGGCGGCGAGGTCGTTTTAGCCGAGCAAAAACCGCGATCGCAGACGCGCGCGCACGTCCTGACGCCCCAGCAAGGCGATCTGCTCGTGCTTCCGACGAACACCGTTCCTATCGCCGGCAATCACGGATATTATCGTGCTGCGTTTCGTCACGGCGTCTCGACCGTGGAGTGGGGCGAACGGTTCACGCTCGGCATCGTCCTGCACGACGCGCGATGAACGTCCTCGTTTTAGGAGGCACGCGATTCCTGGGACGGCACATCGTCGAAGCTCTCGCAAGCAACGGAGACCGCGTCGTCTGCTTTCATCGCGGCGAGACGCGCAGTCCGCTTCCCGCCGGCGTTGAGGAGCGCTATGGCGATCGCAATGTCGACCTCAGTATCGTTGCGGCGGAGCGCTGGGATGCAATCGTGGATACGTCGTGCCAGCGTCCCGAGCAGATGGAGCGATCGCTCGGACTGCGAACGGATCGCTACGTCTTCATTTCGACGGTCAACGTTTATGCCGACTTGAGTCGTCGCGGCATTACCGAAAGCGCGCCGACGGTTGAGGCGTTCGATCCCGCGGATGAAGCTGCAAGCTATGGCGGCAACAAAGCCGCCTGCGAACGATTATTGCTGCGGCGATACCCGCGGGAGGGTCTCGTCTTGCGGCCCGGCCTCATCGTGGGCAAGTGGGATCCTACGGGACGTTTTACGTACTGGTGCAGCCGCCTCGCCCGCGGCGGCCGCGTTTTGGCGCCCGGCGATCCGAGCCGGCCGATTCAGTTCATCGATGCGGCCGATATCGCCGATTTTGTGACGCGAGCGTTTGCGAATGAAACGACGGGGACGTTTACCATCGTCGGTCCGGCGGCGCCGATGACGATGGGGCAGCTGCTCGAGGTCTGTGCATCGGTCGCTGCGGCGCGAGTTGCGCCCGCCGCCGAAATATTTTGGGCAGACGATACCTTTCTGCTTGAGCGCAACGTCGCGCAGTGGACCGAGCTGCCTCTTTGGCTCGCCGAACCGCAATACGCAGGCATTCTCGAATTGAATAATGCGAAGGCGCTCGCGGCGGGTTTGCACACACGCCCTGCCGCGCAGACAATCGCCGCGGTACTCGATTGGATCGAAAACGATCCCGGCGCCGTACAGGCGGGAATGACGGCAGAACGCGAAGCCGGGTTGCTCGACGAGTTGACGCACCGTCGCGATGGGTACGAGGTGGGCCAGGAGGATGTGACGTGACGAGTACATATCCCGACGAGCCGGGGATCGATCCCGATAAGACCGAGGAGAGTCCGCTTCCCGACCGCGACGCCGACGACGATCGGCATGGAATAGAGAGCGCTACGGAGGGCTAACCGTAGCGCCGACGGGCTGGGCTAATCCGGTGATCGTCTTGAGTGCCGTGCCGCCGGCGGGATACTTCCAAAACATGACATTGGGGCTGCTGCCGATGTTCGGGCCGATGATGTTCTTGCCGTAGAGCCAGAATTGAATGATGTCGGAGGAGCCGGCGAGCGTCGTCGTTCCGACGGCTTTCGCGGTGCTGCCGCTGACGTCGACTTGGTAGATCGTCGAGCCGTGATAGCCGGCGCCTTGATCCTCGACCGCAACGTGCGTGCCGTCCCATTGCACGCCGCCGGGTACCTCTATGTACTGATCGAGCGACAGGTCCACGAACGAATGACTACCAGCAGGAATTTCGGCGAACTTAAAGCGCCCGTGGAAGTCGCCGCCGACGATATAAAGATTGCCCTTATCGTCGTACGCGCAGTCGTAATACAGAAAGATATTTTGATCGGTGTAGAGTTTCGGCGAGCCTTTTGCGTGCTTGTAAATGGCAATGTTCCCCGGGTTGCTGGAGTAAATAGGACCGATGTTCGCGACGGCGAGGTTGCCGGTCGCCGGATCCACCGAGCAGCCTGTTGGCCCATAGTACGGATCCTTCAATGTCGCAATAGGCTGACTGCCACCGTGATCGAATTCGGAGATCTGTTCTTTGCTCGTGATGAAAACGTGGCCCCGCTGATCGACGCAGCCGCTGTGAACTGCGTAGAATCCGGAGAGCGTTCCCTTGAGCTTCCCTTGCGGGTACGAATAGACGCTCACGCTCTCGCTTCCGAGATCGGAAACATAAAGCAGGGCGCTCTTCTTGGCGT
>JAFAOZ010000337.1 GCA_019247395.1 Vulcanimicrobiota bacterium
ACCCCGGATTCGCCGGCAATGAGCCGTTTCCAGAATTCGTCCCGGGTGTTGCCGACAGGGGTCACGGCTCCCAGACCCGTTACGACGACGCGCCGGCGGGCGGGCGGTTGGATACTCGAGGCACTCAAAACTTCAGAAAGTTACGGCAGGGTCAGGGCGCATCCCCTCCGAGCAAATCCGGGCCATTGCACCGGGAGTGCTTGCGCCCGCGATGGGTCGCTGGCTATAATCAGGGGCTGTCAGCCACAGGGTGTGGGGCATTACTCTTCGCTAAAGGGATGTTATGAAGCGGACGTATCAGCCGCATAATCGCCGGCGCAAACGCGTACACGGTTTTTTGGAACGCATGCAAAGCAAGGCAGGGCGTAAAGTGCTTGCACGCCGCCGGAAGAAGGGGCGTCATCGCCTTACCGTCTGATGCGCCGCTTTGCCGCCCTGAGCCGCCAAGCGGATTTCGCTCGCTTGCGTCGCCACGGGCGGCGCTCCTCGACGAAGCATCTCGTCATCTATCGCAGTGACTCGCTGCCCAGCGACTCGCGCGCGCTGGTCGGCATTACCGTCAGCAAATCGATCGGAAAGGCCGTGACCCGCAACAAACTGCGCCGCCGCCTAACGGCGATTCTCGACGAAACACTCGCTCACGGTATCGCCATGCGGTTGCTCGTCATCGCCCGGCCTGACGCTGCGCTGGCCGCGTTCGGCGATCTGCGCGCCGAGCTCACCTCGGCGCTGCGCGCGGCGTAAAGCGATGCGCCTGCCGTTCCTTTCGCTTATTCGACTCTATCAACTGCTGATTTCGCCGCTTCTTCCGCCGGCATGCCGGTTCTATCCGAGCTGTTCTGAGTATGCGCTGGTCGCTATTCGCGATCACGGCATCCTTCGCGGCGGCTGGCTGGCCGTGACTCGCCTCGCCCGCTGCAATCCGTGGCATCCGGGCGGCGTCGATTTCGTACCTCACACGACAGGACCCCGACCGTGCACATAATTCTTGCCACCTCGTGGTTGGACGGGATCGTCTCCGTTCTCTATCGAGCCGTCTTGGCGATCGACAAGCCGATCGGCAATCTCGGCTGGAGTCTCGTAATCCTCGCGGCGCTTATACGGCTGGTTTTTTGGCCCCTCAACACGGCGCAGTTCAAAGCATTCCTTTCAATGCAGAAGATCGCGCCGCAGCTCAAGCGTTTGCAAGAACGCTACAAAGACGACAAGCAAAAGCTGCAGGCGGAGACGATGGCGCTCTACCGCGAGCACAAGGTCAATCCACTCGCCGGATGCTGGCCGATGCTCGTTCAGTATCCCGTCATCATCAGCGTTTACTACGTGGTCATGAACCACCGGCCGGATTTCGAGAAACAAAACTGGTTGTGGATCGGCAGCCCCGTTACACACGGCTCTCCGCTGTCGATTTTCGGTCATCCGATTCTGGCCGCGAGCCTCGCGATGCCCGATCTCATCCTGATCCTGCTCTACGCGCTATCCATGTACTTCAGCGTCCGTTACGTCAGCATGCCGGCCACCGATCCGCAGCAGGCCCAGACGCAGCGCATGATGGCGGTGATTTCGCCGGTAATGTTGGGATTTTTGGGGTGGAGATACGGCTGGCCGTCGGCAATGGTCCTCTACTGGTTTGCCTATAACATTTTCACGATGGGGCAGCAGTTCTATATGCTTCGCCGGTACCATCAGCCGCTCGCACTGATCGACAGCGAACACGTGATCACCGACGAAGCAACTGGCGCGAAGCCCGCTGCCGCAAAGCCGCTTCCCAGCCCCAACGGGGCGGCGAAATCAAAGCCTCCGCGGCCACGGTCGAAGCGCAGAAATAAACGATAAAGGTCAAGAGCATGCTCTACGAAGACGATTTTGAGTTCGAAGAACAGCCCGCCGATATCCGCGATCGAACGATCGGCGGCCGGCCGGGCAAACCTGGAGGCGGCCGCGGCGGCGGTATGCGACGTCCGCCCGAACCGCGACGGCGCCGCAGCGACGCGCTCGCCACGTCGGAGATTCCCGAGGACGCCAAGCCCGCGGGCGATCTGCTGCGTGACATACTCAATCGCATGGGCGTCGGACCGGTTGAGATCGGTTACGTCAAGCGCACCGAGGGCGAGTACCTCGAGGTCAGCGGCCCGCGTTTGGGAATGCTGATCGGCCGCCACGGCAATACGCTCGAAGCCCTCAACTTGATTTTCAATAACTCGTTTAACGCCGGCGTCAAAACGAGCCGGCGCTACTTTACGATCGACGCCGAGGGATATCGTGCCGACCGCGCCGATCAGCTCAAGGATCTGGCGCTTGCGACACTCGAGCGCTGCGTGCGCGAACGGGAGCCGCAAAAACTCGAGCCGATGTTGCCGTCGGAACGCAAAATCGTTCATCTGGCACTGGCAACCTCGGAGCTGGTGCGGACCGAATCCGAGGGCGAAGAACCGGAACGACGAGTCGTCATTTTCCCCCGCTGACGGATACGATCGCGGCGATCGCGACGCCGCCCGGGAAAGGCGCGATCGCGGTCGTTCGCGTCAGTGGGCCACTGGTTGGGCAGCTTACAGAACGCCTCGTCCGCGCCGGTACTAAGCTGCGGCCCCGAGTCGCCCACCGTGCGACAATCCTGGACGAAGCCGGCGAACCGCTCGACGAAGGGCTGGCCTTACTTTTTCCTGCTCCGCACAGCTACACCGGCGAAACCATGCTCGAGCTTCAGGTGCACGGCTCGCCGATCGTCGCCCGCGAAATCGTTCGCGCGCTGCTCGCCTGCGGAGCGCGCCTCGCCGAGCCGGGCGAGTTCACTCAGCGGGCGTTTTTCAACGGCAAAATCGATCTCCGCGGCGCGGCGGCCGTCGCCGACGTCATCGACGCCGAAACGCGTTCTGCCGCGCGCGCCGCGCTTGCCAATCTTGGCGGCGGTCTAACCGCCACCGTCGAAGCCGCCCGCGGCACCCTCTCCGAAATTCTGCAAGAGATCGCGGCCGGCATTGACTTTCCCGATGAAGTGCCCGAACCGCAACGCGCCGAGGTTGAGGCGCGGCTTGCGCCGCTGCTCGCGACATTGAAAGAATTGCGCCGCGACGGCGAGATCGGGCGAATCGTCCGCGAGGGCCTCGCCGTCGCCATCGTCGGACCGCCGAATGCCGGAAAGTCCTCGCTGCTCAACGCGCTGCTCGGCACGGAACGCGCGATCGTGTCGGACCTTCCGGGGACGACGCGCGATACGATCGAGGAGCGCATCGTCGTCCAGGGCGTCGCGGTGCGGCTTCTCGACACCGCGGGAATCCGCAGCCACGCCGATCGGCTTGAAGCGGCGGGCATCGAACGAACCGAGCGCGCGCTGAGCGGCGCCGCAATCGCACTGCTGGTCGTCGACGGCTCAACGCCGTTGACAAGCGAGGCAGCCCGATTGCTCGAACGCACCGGGGGACGCGATCGGATCGTCTACTTCAACAAAGCCGATTTGGGCACGATCGGCGCCCGCGAATACGCGGGAGCCGACGCGGTGGTCGGCAGCGTACGCAACGGCGCCACCCTCGATGCGTTGCGCGCTGCAATCGCTCGAATCGGCTGGGGCGGCGAACGGCCCGACGCATCACGGCCGCATCTTGCCGCGCTCTACGAATTCGAAGCGGTGAACGCCGCGATGGACGCATTGGAGAGCGCGTGCCGGACGCTCCGGTCGGCACAGCCGCTCGATTTTATTTCGACGGATTTACAGCGCGCGTTTTCCGCGCTCGGGCATGTAAGCGAGCAGGTGGCTGCCGAAGAGATTGTTGATGGTATCTTTTCGCGCTTCTGCATCGGTAAGTAGGAGGGAAAAACCGTTGAAACCGACGTTATGTATCTTAGCCCTGCTCGTCGCGGTCACGCCTGCGGCACTGCAGGCAAAAAACGGCTCAAAGCACGGCGTCACGATCGTGAGCTGCGTCGTCAACTCGAACGGAAGCAATCTCACTAACGGCATCAACGTGGTTTATTACAACACGCACGATTCGCCGGCGACGGAAGTCGATTTCGTCGTCAATTACGGCGGGCATAAATACATTCTGATCGACCGGGGATCGTTCTCTCGCGGCGCCCAAATCAATCACAACCTGACCAACGCGCTGACCGGTCAGCCCTGGGACGGCCCGCAACCCAAGAACTGTGCCGTCCAACGCGTGACGCTCGCCGACGGCAGCGTCTTATAGCCCGTCAACGCGAAAGGAGATCGTTCGATGATTCACGTTCTGACTCAGAATTGGTGGATGTGGCTGATCCGCGGTATCGCGGCTATAATCTTCGGCATCCTGGCCTTCATCTGGCCCGGACCGACGATCGTCGTCATCGGCGTGCTCTTCGGTGCGTACGCGCTCGTCGACGGAATCTTCGCGATTTACGCAACGGTGCGCGCGGCGCAGACGCAGCAGCGATGGTGGCCGTTCCTCATCGAAGGAATTGTAGGAATTCTCATTGCGGCAATAACGTTTTACGACATTCGCATCACGTTGTTGGCGCTCTACTTGACGATCGCCGCATGGGCGTTCTTGACCGGCATCTTCGAGATCGTCGCCGCAATTCAACTGCGCAAGCACATCGCAAACGAAATCTGGCTCATTATCGGCGGAATCGCCTCAATCGCGTTCGGCGCGCTCATGATTTACTATCCGCTCGCCGGCGCGCTCGCGCTCATTTGGTTGATCGCATCGTACGCGATCCTCTTCGGCGTCTTGATGATTGGGTTTGCGCTGCGACTTCGCGCCCACGCGCAAACGCCGGCGGCTCCGGCAACGGTCTGAGATGACCGACGATGCCGGCACGATCGTCGTCGGCGGCGGTCATGCCGGCGTCGAGGCTGCACTTGCGTCGGCGCGTTTAGGCGTTCCGACGCTGTTGCTGACCGGTGATCCGGAAAAGATCTGCACCCTTCCGTGCAACCCATCCATCGGGGGAAGCGCGAAGGGGCAACTCGTTCGAGAGATTGACGCGCTCGGCGGAGCCATGGCGGGTATTGCGGATCGCTGCAGCCTGCACGCACGTTTTTTGAACGAAAGCAAAGGCCCGGCGGTGCGAGCGCTGCGTCAGCAAATGGATAAGCCCGCATATGCGCGCGCCGCGCTCGCCTTGCTGCGCGAGCAGCGCAATTTGACGATCGTCCGTGCGCTCGTTGACGACCTTATCGTGCGTACCGGTAGCATTCGGGGCGTGCGCTGCGCCGACGGCCGCGAGTTTCGAGCAAAGAGGGTGATCCTTGCTACCGGAACCTTCTTAGGAGGAAAGTCCTTCCGAGGCGATGACGTGCGCGCCGAAGGCCGGTTCGGAGAGCCTCCGGCAATTGGCTTGGCAGCGTCACTGCGACGGCTCGGCTTTTCGACGGCACGGCTCAAGACCGGAACGCCGCCGCGCATCGATCGGAGCAGTGTGGAGTTCGACGCTATGCTCTGCCAGTTGCCCAGCCCAACGCCGCTGCTCTTCTCATATACGAGCGAGCCGCGTTTCGGTGGGCCGCAGCTGCCCTGCTACGTCACCGAGACCAACACGCGTACCCACGCGCTGGTGCGCGAAAATTTACGATATTCACCGCTGTACGGGCTCGATTTGATTCGTGGAATCGGGCCGCGCTATTGTCCGTCAATCGAAGACAAAGTCATCAAATTCGCCCATAATCCGACGCACCAAATCTTTATCGAACCAGAAGGCTGGGAGGAGCCGACGCTTTACGTCGGAGGTTTTTCGACCTCGCTGCCTGCTGAAATTCAGCTCGCAATGCTGCGCACGCTGCCGGGCCTGGAGTCGTGCACGATGCTGCGCGCCGGGTATGCCGTCGAGTACGACATGGTCCAGCCGACCGAACTCGACGAAACCCTGGAAACACGCCGTATCCGCGGCCTCTATCACTGCGGTCAGCTCAATGGAACTTCGGGCTACGAAGAAGCCGCGGCCCAGGGGCTGGTCGCCGGCATCAATGCCGCGCGCGCGGCGCTCGGCGACGAGCCGTTGCGCCTGTCGCGATCGCAAGCGTATATCGGCGTGTTGATCGACGATCTCGTTACGAAGGGCGTCGACGAGCCATACCGCATGCTGACCTCCCGCGCCGAGCATCGCATCGTGCTGCGGCACGACAATGCGGATTTGCGCCTCACGCCCGTCGGCCGCGAGATCGGTCTCGTCTCGGACGATGCATGGGATGGGTTCGTGCAGCGCCGCGAGCGGCTGCGGGTCGCGCGCAAACGCGCCGAGACCACGC
>JAFAOZ010000067.1 GCA_019247395.1 Vulcanimicrobiota bacterium
TGAACTAGCCCTCCTCGCCCGGCTCCGTTTCGCTTTCGTACGCGCCGTCGCGTACGATTGGCCCAATGAGCGACGTTGGAATCAACATCACGCCATGGGCTATCGCGCTCGGGCTGCTCGCGATTGCTTTTTGGCCGCTGACGCTCGCGGCTGCGGCTTCGCTTTTGTGGCTGCGCAGTCGCCGCGCCTCAACCGCGGCCCGTATGGTCGCCGGCGGCGCACTCCTGCTTTGGAGCACTTCTGCGCTCACCAATATTGCGATGTTCCTCCAGCAAGCGCATGATGCCAACGAATACCGCGCGTCTCTGCGCGCTCGGCAGACGACGCTCGTCAATGCCGCCGTCATCGACGGCATGCATTTGCCGGCCGGTACGGTAGTGACGCGCTCGAGCAACGAATTCTCCAACGACGTCGCCGCAGTCGACGTACCCCACGCAGTTGCGTTAGCCGGCATTCCGATCGTCGGCCATGCCGGCGTTGCGCACGGAAAGCCCGACGGAGAGGTATCGCTGGCGAAGGATGTTCGCATAGGTGAGGCATGGTGCTCCTCGAAGCAGCCGGCGCGCTTTGATTCCGGAGCGCTCATCGAATGCACGCTTGCGCAGCCGAGCCGGATTCGCGGGGTTCCCTGCACCGGCGCGATCGACTTGCAGAACGGCGTGGTTTGCACGTTGGCAAGCTCGTATCGCCGTTACGGAATCGTGTGGCAGGCGCAGACGAAAGTTACGGATTTCGGCGATCTCGTCTGGTTCCATATCAACGGAGCAGCGCCGGACCTCCGGTTATTCGGCCTTCAGTTGCCGGCGGACGCCGAAGTACAATTTCAGAACGGCGCAATGGCGAGCATCGACGTGCGCAGCAAACCGGTCTCCTTTCGCGGTTGCGATTTCGACCTGATCCTGGTGCGCTCCGGGACGTTGTTCGGGCAAACCACCGGCGTTTGCAATCTGCCGACGGTGCCTCCGAACGGAGTTGTCTTGCCGGCGAGCAGCGTCACGGTCCGGTCATAGTCAAGGGCGCAAGCGCTCCCTTGGCAAACGCTCTCAACATGGCAACACTTCAAAGCCAACAGCGACGCGGATGGATATCGTTCGGCGCCGGCGTTTTCATGATGCTCTTCGTGATCGGCATTTGGATTTGGGTCGATCTCTTACTCTCCGGGGGCGCATCGCGAGATTCGGCGGAGGCAGCGTTTCTAGGCAAGCTCAACGTCGCGTTCGGCCTGATCTTTATCGCCGGCGCTCTCGGCACGCTCAACGGCTGGCGCATGGCGAAGACCGGCCACCGCAGCGTCGCGCTGATCGTGACGATGCTCGTGGCCTTCGGAGCCGGACTGCTCGTCGCGTTCAACGCATCGAACGGCTTCCAAACTCCGTGATTCAATCAACGGGCCTTCGTCTTGGTCGAACATCGTAAGGGGTGTCATCTTACGACCATAGCAAGGGCGGCGTACGGAATCGTGACGAGCGCCCGGCGGCGTTAGCGCGGCGGAGTGGGCCACGCGCCCGCGGCCACCGCATTGCTCAAATCTACGTTCCACCGGATCGCCATGAAGCGTTCGCGATCCTCGGGTTCCAAGCCGTCCGCCATCTGCTCCATCAGCTTGCGCGCGCGCAGCAGCGTTCTCGACGCTTGTGCATCGTCTCCGTCGAGGTGAAAGATTTGCGCCGCCGCCCAGTAACAATACCAGGGCCAATCCGAACCGGTAACGATCGCCTCCTCGTTTTCAAGGAGCCGGGTCACCGCGTCGCGGGCGGCCGCCATATCTCCAAGCGCGGCGTGCCAAATGGCGAGGTCGGCGAGCGTTTTGGCCGTCCACACCTGCGTTCCGGAGCTGGAACGCATCGCTAACGAGGATTGCGCAAGCTCGATCGCGCGCTCGTAGTTCCCCGCGACCGCTTCGGCAACGGAGAGATTCTCGAGCGTCGACGGCTCGGCCAATTTGAATTCCAAGCGGCGCGCGAGCTCGAGCGCCGCCTCGCCGGCTTCGCGCGCACCGGCGATATCGCCGGTCCAGCCTCGCTGCAACGCGAGATTGCTCAAGCCCGTGATACGGCCGCGCAAATCGTTTGCGCTTGCGAAGAGCTCGATCGCCCTCTCCGTCGCCATCAGCGCACGATCGAACGACCCTAAGCGAAATTCAACCACGGCCTGGTTGATCAGCGTCCCGCCGCTGCCGGCCAAATTGCCCGTCTCGGTGTACATCCGGAGTGCCTCGCCGAAATGCTCGCGCGACTCGCGCCAGCGTCCGCCGATGAGGCCGAGAACAATGCCCATGCGTCCGTGCGCTTGCGCCTCCGCTTGCCGGTCGCCGATGGCAACTGCGACCTCCAAGGCTCGCGAACACAGCGCGAGGCAGCGCCGAAGATCGCGGCGCTGGTATGCGATGTTCCACCCGCTGCTTAGCGCGAGATACTCGAGCACCGGATCGGCGGCTCGTCCGGCAACGCGAGCCGCTTCGTCGAAGAGCGCGTCGGCATGCGTGAGGTTCCCCCGATACGCCTCTACCTGCGCCAGCGAGCAGAGCGCGCGCGTCGTGCCGGCTTCGTCACCGGCGCTGCGACTTGCCGCGAGCGCAGCCTGGGCGGACGCATATGCGTCGCTCAATCTGCCTCCGGCATAGGACATCTTCGACTCGGCTTGATGTAACGCGGCCGTCGCTCGAGCATCGCCCTCGGGTAAGCATGTGCGCAGCGCGGAGGCGGCGCGTTCGTGCATCGCACGATCGCCGTTGGTCGATGCGTACTCCATGCGGTGTAAAAGCGTGGCGCGATGGATTTCGAGATCGCCCAACTCGCCATCCACCTGCTCCAACGCTTCGATCGCGGCATGTTGCGAATCCCGATCGCCGGCTCGCGTCTCGATCGCGACGCTCTCGAGCAGGAGCTGCGCGCGATCGCGCAGATCGGCGGCAATCGCCAGCGCCCGATCGCATTGTGCACGCGCCTCTTTGACGGCTCCGATCGAGATCGAGCGACGCACCGCCTGCAGATAGCAGCGCGTCGCGTTTTGAATATCACCGCCGGCCTCGTAATGCGCGGCGAGCGACGCGGAGAGCTCGGGCACGCGCTCGGGATAGAGCCGTTCCAGCACGCGCGCAATGCGCCGCCGGCGAACCGCCGCATGCTGCGGTGGAACCGTTCGCGCAACCGACGCCTGCACGAGCTGGTGCGTGAATGCGTACTCGAGGAATCCGCGTCCACCGGCTTCCCGCACGATGCGGCGGTCCAACAGCTCATCGAGTGCTTCCGTAATCTCGGCCTCCTCCCACGCGCTCACTTCACGGACGGCGTCACGAGAAAAGCGATCGCCGATGCAGGCTGCGATTTGCGCAGCAGTTCTCGCGTGCTCTGAGAGCCGTTCAACCCGCTGCGCCAGCGCGGCTTCGAGCGAAACGGGAACCGCGGCGGGACGGCCCTCGCGAACTTCGACGACGAGCTGCGTCAGGAAGAGTGGATTGCCGCGCGACGCAGTGGCCAGCAGGTCGGCACTGCCGTCGTCCGCTTGCGACACCATCGCACCGAGCTCGGCGACGTCGGTCGCGGAGAGGCGGTCCAGCCAGACGGTTTGCGCACCCGCCGAGGCGCGCGCCTCGCGACGCACGCGATGAAACGCAGCGAGGCGCGTCGATTCTTCGTCGCGGTACGTTGCGACGATCATCACTGGTACGCCGGCAATACGCCGGAACAGAAACTGCAGCAAGTCGAGCGATGCCGCTTCGGCCCAATGCACGTCTTCCAGGATCATGAGCAGCGGCCGCGGCGCAGCGAGATCGGCGACGCAGCGAAAGAGAGACTCGAAAAGACGCATGCGTTCGCGATCCGCATCCAGCGCGGGCACGTCTTGCAGCGTTACGCGGCCGTAAAGCTCCGGCAACAGCGCCGCCACGCAGGCAAGCGCCATTCCCGGCTTGAGCGCGGCAACCAGCGGAAGCGCCGAACGGAACGCATCCACAACACTTTCGTACGGAACCGTCTCGGGCGAACTCGTCGCGCCGGTCAGTACGCGCCCGCCGCGTTCTTCGACGGCATGGGCGAACTCGAGAACGAGCCGTGATTTTCCAATGCCCGCTTCGCCGCCGACGAAGACGCAGGCTCCGCGTCCTCGGGCCGCGCGGCTCCATGCTTCGAGCATCCGCTCCATCTCGTCGCGACGCCCGACGAAAGGTAAGAGCGCCGAACCGTTGGCGGGCGCGCGGAATTCGTCCGCCGGCTCACCGTCATCGGGCGCTTGATCGCGCGATATACGCTCGGCAACCGCTGCCGTTTCGGGCATTGGATCGGCGCCGATCTCCGCATGCAATCGTTTCGCAAAGTCGGCGTATTCGCGCAGCGCTCCGGCGCGGTCGCCGCCTGCATAGCGCATCGCGATAATACGTCGCACGATGTCTTCGCGCCATGGATCGACCGCCAGCACTTTTCGCGCCGTCTCCAGCGCGAGCGGCAAGTTTGCGTTGCGCCGCGCCTCCGAGACGAAATCCGTCAGCGCGCGCAAATAGATGTTGCGGTAGCGCTCGCGGATGATCTCGAGCCATTCGTCGTAGATCTCGGGAAGCAGATCGCCGCGATAGAGATCGATCGCTTCGGCTAAGCGGCTGCGATCGGCGGCTGCCGCATCAAAGGCGGCCACGTCGAGCCAGATGCCGGACTCGGGATTCCACGCGACCTTCTCCGTGTCGATGGAGACGTAACGCGTGGACGGCGACGGCAGAATCTTCGGCAGCTCGCTGAGGGTTGCGCGCAGTTTCGTGCGCGCCGCGCCTTCTTCGTCGTCGGGATAGAGCAGAAAGGCGAGATACTCGCGCGAGACCGGGACGTCGCGGTGGAGCAGCAGATACGCTAAAACCTGCAGAGATTTACGCGGTGTCGCGAGCTTAAAGCGCGCGCCGTCAAGCGCGACCTCTAGATGGCCGAAGAGCCGAATATCGAGATGCCCGGCCGTCTTGCCCACCGCAAAGCGCGTTAGTAGCCGCCCGGAAACGGCGTGCTGGTGAGGTGCCCGAAACGCGCATCGGTTCCATTTTGCCGGCGTTCTTCTTCGATCTGCGTTCGCTGATCGTCGAGATGCGTTGCGAGCTTTCCGAGCCCGGTGTTGAGATCGGCGTTGATGCTCGGCCAACGCGACTCGCTCGCGAAGGCGACGCCGGGATAGATCTGCCGCATTTTTGGAACTGCGTGATTCTCGGCCTGGACGCGTCGAACGATCGTACTCAGCAAACCTATGTTTCCGAAGGCATAACCGTTCAGGTCGGGTCCGGCGAGCGCAAAGAAAGACTCTTGCCCGTGATACAGTTCGAACGCGCGATCGCCAATCGTTCCCAGCTTGTCGCGATCGGCCAGCATCGCGAAGAGCCGTCCTTGGTACTGTGCCGAATAGAACCAATAGATCGCCTCGTTTCGAAATCCGCGATCGTACAGCTGGATTGCGGCGACATAGAGCTCCAGGAAGTCCAAGCTGTTCCAGTTTGTCTTCATCCGCCGGATCGTCGCGACGAACGCGGCGCGATTCTGCGATGCCAGCCCGGAGCTATATTGGCCGACCTTAATGACCGGACCCGACGAGTTGTACCACGGGGTTACGTACATCGCGATTTGTGCGGGCTCCGCCGCGTTGGCAGCCTGCGTCATCAGAAACGGAGCGACGAGAAGAACGGCGGCCGGAGGAAGACGCATCAATAGCTCATCCGGACGATGGTGAGCTGCACGTTGACTTCGGCCGAAGGCCGCGCGCGTGCCGACTCGAGATAGATGAAGCGGCGATCGTCCGGTGCGATCCCTTCGATGTCCCACTCGGTCACGCGCGCATCCGGATAACCGGATTTCGCAATAGCCTGGCGAGCGGTGCGCGTTAAATTGACGAATCCGACCGATTTGGGATCGAATGCGCGCGCATCGACTTTTTCGGCCGTAATCGGACCACCGTCGAGGGACATCAGTTTAACCGGCGTGGGGCCGTTGAGCGCACCATCGGCCGTTACGACATATCGGTCGACGTTCTGGTGATGCGCGGGTTGCTGCACGTTGACCATCAAACCGTTCATGCGGTCCGCCGAGATGGACGTTACGCGCAGCGGCTTCCCCGCACGTCCGGCGATCGCGTCGAGTGCCTGAAGCACGGCATCGCCGCTGGTTAAGAACGGAACGATCGTCCCGCCGCCGGGATTCGCAGCCGCCAAGGCCGGGTCGCCGGCGCCGTACGCGCTGTGCGATGACATTCCGGTGCATGCCGTGAGGGCGGCGAGCCAAAGCGCGCCAAACGCTGTAAATCGCATGATCGAGCGTTCCGCAACGAGCAAGCCGGCCCCCGCCGAAGCCCTTGCCTCATAATAAAGAGCCGCATCCGGTGACGATGCGGCTCTGCTAACTAGGCCATTGGAAGAACCTCTAGCTTTACGTTGCACAGCAGTTATTCCACGCGCGTTGTCGAGCTAAACCTGAGCATTTTCTAATACCAGTTTCGCAGCGGCGATATCTTCGCACGCAAGGCCGACGGACTTAAAGACGGTCGTCGAGCGCGGCGGCGATTCTTTTGTGCCGGAGAAAATTTCGCCGGCCTCGGCATAGATCGATGAGCCCGAAAGGATGACGTCCCCCGACTCCATCGCGACGGCTTGGCGGGAATCGACGACGATCGTCGCGCGCATCGCATCGTCGTCGAGTTCGCGCCAGTCGGGGCGGCACGACCCTACTGCATTGACGTGCGTGCCCGGCTCGAGCCACGCGCCGCGCAATACCGGCTCCTGCGCCGCGGTTGCGGTCACGACGACGTCTGCGCCCCGAACGGCATCCTCCGGTGAAGGCACCGCCGTCACGCCGTGCTCGCGCGCAAACCGCTGCGCGTGTGCGTGCGTGCGGCTCCAAACCCGAACCTCGCTGAGATCGCGAACGCATCGCAGCGCCGCTAAATGCGCGCTCGCCTGCACGCCGCTGCCGAGCAGCGCCAAGACACGGCTGCCCGGCGACGCGAGCCGGCGCGTGACCGCCGCGGATACGGCGGCGGTGCGCATTTCCGTGATGAGCCGCCCGTCCATCGCTGCCAGCGGCGTTCCGTTCGCGGTGCGATACAGTAGAATCGTCGCATTGTGCGTCGGAACTTCCGTCCCGGCGTTGGCCGGATAAAACGTCACGAATTTCAACCCCATCACATCGCCCGCGACCGCCGGCATGAGGCCGACGTACCGGGCGCGCTCCTCGATCGTGAGAATCGTTCGCACCGGATGAATGTCGGAGCCGCTTGAAAATCGAGCCAGCGCCGACTCCATCGCGTCGATCAGGCGCGGCCATGTG
>JAFAOZ010000208.1 GCA_019247395.1 Vulcanimicrobiota bacterium
AGAGGCGTATTCTCTTGCAATCGCACCCGCCGAACTTTTGGGCGACGATATGGAGACGATGCCGGTTCGGATTTTCGCGACCGATCTCGATGCCGATGCGATTGCCTTTGCGCGACGCGGAATCTACCCCGCGAGTGCGTTGAGTCAGATGAGCCCCGTGCTCGCGTCGAAATATTTCACCCGCGCCGACGACGCGTTTCAAATCAAGAAAATGATTCGTGGCATGACCGTCTTCGGCGAGTACGATCTCGGCCAGCGTGCGCCATTTCCCCGGATCGACCTCGTCCTCTGCCGAAACGTCTTGATCTACTTCACGAAAGAGCTTCAGAAACGCACGCTTCAGCTCTTCGCCTTTTCACTGCGGCGAGGGGGCTACCTAGTGCTCGGAAAATCCGAGACGACCAACGCACTTCCGGAATATTTCGCGACCGTGCAGCAGTCATTGAAAGTCTTCCGCCGCCAGGGCGAACGGCTGCTCATACCGGCTCCAACCCTCCCGGAGGGGACCGCTCGCGAACGCATATTACCGCGCCGCATTCCCCCCGGTACGCCTGCAGTGCAGCGCCGTCCGGCCACGATGCAACAGCCTGCGCCGCGGTGGTCGTTGGTCGATCGTTTGGGAGCGTTCTTATTCGAGTCGCCGATCGGCGTGGTCGTCGTCGACCGCAACTACGACATATCGACGATCAATCAAGTCGCGCGCGCGATGCTGGGGATTCACGGTCAAGGAATCGGCGAAGACCTGATCCACATCGCGACGGTTCCGTCGGCGGAGCTCAAAGCCGCGCTCGATTCGGCTTTCCGCAATGAATCCGAGGGAGCGACGCGCGAAATTGAAGTAGCGAGCCTGGCCACCAGTGAGACGCGCGTGCTTCAAGTCGCGTGCTATCCCGATCGAACCCTGGGCACGGAAGGCAAAATCGAGGGCGTTATCGTGCTGGCCTTCGACGTTACCGCAAACGTTAGCCGCCTGCGTCGCTTGGAGGCTGAAAATGCGCGCAGTCTCCAGGAGCTGAGGACTCGGACCGCACAGAATGCCGAGCTCAAAGAGCACCAAAACGTGCTCGCCGCGGCCAACGACGAGCTGACCGCGGCGAACGCCGAGCTGCGAAGCACCAACGAGCATCTGCTCATCTCCGCGGAGGAAGCCGAAGCTGCCGCCGAAGAGGTGGAAACCCTCAACGAAGAGATGCAAGCGACGACCGAAGAGCTCGAAACTCTCAACGAGGAGCTGCAAGCCACCGTCGAGGAGCTCAATACGACGAACGAAGAACTCGCCGCGCGCAGCAACGAGCTCGAGTTGATTGCCAAAGAGCGCGAAGCGGAACTCGATTCTGCAAAGCAGACGCTCGAAATGCTCCGCGGCGTCGTCGATCGGATGCCCCTGCCGACCTGCCTGCTCGGCGCGGATCGCACGGTTGCGGTCGCTTCGAATGCATACCTACGACTCGCGCATCGCAATGCCGGAACCATCCCGGCTCTTGGACAGCGCTGGAAGAGCCACGCGAAATCGTTCAAACTCGATGACGGGAACGGCGCGGAGCGAACTTTTGCCCTCGAACAGATCGAGCTCCCGCAGAACGGCGCGAGCGTGATGCTGATCCTGCACGCGCGGTAACGCGGCTAGAACGTGACTAGATCGGAATGGGCCCAAATTCGGAGCCTTCCAAAAATTGTGCGACGATCGGGTTGCGCGAATTGCGAATGCGATCGGCGGTATCGTAGGCGATGATGGCGCCCTCGAAGAGCATGGCGACATAGTCGGCCATTGCGAAGATGGATGGGAGGTCGTGCGAGATGACCACCGCCGTACCGCGCAGCTTTTCACGCAGCTTGAGAATCGTATCCGTGATCAGATTGGTCACGATCGGATCCAAGCCAGTGGTCGGCTCGTCGTAAAGAACGAGCTCCGGCCGCGTGACGATGGCGCGCGCGAAGCCCGCGCGTTTGAGCATTCCGCCCGAGAGCTCGGCTGGCAGATTGTCGTACGCCTGAGTGAGGCCGACGCTTTCGAGCGAATCCATGACGGCCCGCCGGATCTCGGCTTCCGAAAGCCGGCTGTGCTCGCGCAGCGGCAGCGCGACGTTTTCGCCGACGGTGAGACTATCGAGCAGCGCCGAAAACTGAAACGAAAGGCTGATTTTCTGGCGCACGACGTTGCGCTGCTCTTCG
>JAFAOZ010000216.1 GCA_019247395.1 Vulcanimicrobiota bacterium
GCAGTCCGACGGAAAGCTCCTGGTTGGCGGAATCGCGCCGGACGGCCAGCACGCACAGCTGGTGAGAATTCGCACCGACGGCTCTCTCGATATCGGTTTCGGCCACCTCGGTATCGTGCAGTTTGAGTACTTGAGCGGCACCAGCAACGGTGCTTTCGCAATTGTCGAGCAGTCCGACGACAAAATCGTCGCCGGCGGCTTCGCACTCAGCCAGCAAAGCGACGCCTATTTAACGTCGCTCGCCCGATTCGATTCGACCGGAGCACTCGATCCCGGCTTCGGCACGAACGGAGTCGTCGCGCTCGATCTCGTTGGAGGCGTCACTGCAATAGGGCTCCTGCGCAACGGCGAAATTATGACTTGCGGCGGCTTCGTCGATCCGTCGAGCTCGCTATTCGCGCGGTTTCGGCCCGACGGCACGCTGAGCCGCACCAATCGAAGCGCAGCGCTCATTTCCGCGGCGCATACCGGAAGCTTGACGTTTGGAGGCTCGAACGAATTCTTGCTTGATGGAAAGCTGATTCAGTGGCAGAGCCTCAACGAATCCTCGAAGCAGTTCGTCGTCGTCCGCCGGCTGCGCCGGAACCAATCACCCGACTCCAGCTTTCAGAGCAATCCCTTTGGGTTCGGTTCGTCGGTTTTGAACGCGCCCGAAGATGTGGAGCCGGCATCCGGTGGAGCGCTCATCGTCGCCGGCCGAGGGACGGAGCAATCGGGAGACAGCGCCTTTGGCGTTGCGCGGCTGCTCGCGAACGGAAGCCTGGACGCATCATTCGGCGAGGGCGGAACGGTGCTCACCGCCTTCTCGGGTCAGGCGACGGGAACGGCTTTGGCAATCGCACCGGACGGCAAAATCGTCGTCACCGGTGTCTTAAGGGGATCGGGAAACTCGGTCTCGCTCGCGCTCGCGCGATATCTCCCGTGACTCTGACCCTTCGACGTAGCTCAGGGCGAAGGGTTGACGCGGCGGTTCGCTCTCTTGTATACCGGGTAAATAATAATCGGTCCAAGATTGTATACTTACGCATCCAATCTTAGCCAAACAATCATCCAGACCGATCCAAATAACGACAATCGGAGGAAGAGAGCGTGAACGGAAACGGGCGCACCGGCAGCCTCGAGCAGCAGTGGAAAAGCGATCCTCGCTGGAGCGGCATCGAGCGGCGGTACGGCGCCGAAGCCGTCTATCGGCTTCGCGGAAGTTTCGTGCCGGAACAGAGCTTCGCGCGTATGGGCGCGCAACGGCTCTGGAACGATTTGCACGGCGAGGCTCCGGTGACGGCGCTCGGCACGCTGAGCGGAAATCAAGCCGTGCAGGCGGCCCGCGCAGGCTTGCGCGCGCTCTACTGCAGCGGTTGGCAAGTTGCGGCCGATGCGAATCTCGCCGGTGAAATGTATCCCGATCAAAGCCTCTATCCGGTCAACAGCGTTCCTGCGCTTGTCGAACGGCTCAATAACGCGCTCGCGCGACTCGATCAAATCGAATCGCTCGAAGGGCGCGGCGGCACGCATTGGTATTTGCCGATCGTCGCCGATGCCGAAGCGGGTTTCGGCGGCGCGCTCAACGTCTTCGAACTGACGAAGAGCTTGATCAAAGCCGGCGCGGCCGGCGTGCACTTCGAAGATCAGCTGAGCTCTGAGAAAAAGTGCGGCCATCTCGGCGGCAAGGTCTTGATTCCGACGCAGCAGGCCGTACGGCATCTGATAGCGGCCCGGCTCGCCGCCGACGTGCTGGACGTTCCGACCTTGCTGATCGCGCGCACCGACGCAAATGCCGCCAAACTCGTCACCAGCGACGTGGATCCGAACGACCGGCGCTTTCTTACCGGCGAACGAACGCACGAGGGTTTCTTCGTCAGCAGGCCCGGGATTGACGCCTGTATCGCGCGCGGTTTAGCATACGCCCCGCACGCCGATTTGATCTGGATGGAAACGTCGGAACCGAATCTTGATGAAGCGCGGCAATTCGCCGACGCAATCCGTGCGGTCTATCCCGCGAAGATGCTCGCCTACAACTGCTCGCCGTCGTTCAACTGGAAGAAAAAGCTCGACGCGGCAACTATCGCCGCGTTTCAAGAACGCCTGAACGGCATGGGCTATAAATTTCAGTTCATTACGCTGGCTGGATTTCACACGCTCAACTACAGCTTCTTCGCGCTCGCGCACGACTTCAAGAACCGCGGGATGACGGCATATGCCGAGTTTCAGTCGCGGGAGTTCGCCGCCGAGCCGCTCGGCTACACGGCAACGCGCCACCAGCGCGAGGTCGGCACCGGTTATTTCGACGAAGTTGCGCGAGTGATCGGCGAAGGCAAGGTTTCAACCACGGCGCTGCACGGATCGACCGAAGCGGAGCAATTCTACGAGGCCAAGACCGTCGCCGGCATAGCATGAACGTCGCGCCCGCCGGGTTTTCGATCGAGCGCGATCTCCCGGCCGGCTTCGCGCAATTCTA
>JAFAOZ010000226.1 GCA_019247395.1 Vulcanimicrobiota bacterium
CTCGAACATCGCAAGCCAAAAAAGCAAAAAGCCGACGATCCAATTGATCTCGCGCGGCTTGCGAAATGCGCCGGTGAAGAAGATGCGCCCCATGTGCAGCGCGATGCCCGCAACGAAAATGAGAGCCGTCCAGTGGTGGATTTGGCGCATCAGCAGCCCGGCGTTGACCTCGAAGCTCAGTGCCATCGCCGACCGGTAGGCGTGCGAGACCGGGACGCCGTCGAGCAGACGATAGGGGCCGTCGTAGATCGTCTTGGCGGTATTGGGGTCGAAGAAGAGCGCTAAAAATGTTCCGGTTGCGAGCAAAATGATGAACGCATACAGATTAATCTCGCCGAGCATGAATGACCAATGGTCGGGAAACGCTTTCCGCAACGCGTGATGCAAAAAGTGGGCGGTTCCGACACGATCGTCGACCCAGAGCAAGAACCCCTCGATCATCGTGCCGCGCTCTACCCGCGTTCCCAGAAGCCGGGGCCGACCGGTTCCGAAAAATCACCGGTCGCACGAAGAACACCGTCGCTGCCGATCTCGATCGGCAGCCGAGGCAGTGCGTGATCGGCCGGCCCCGAGACGACCGCGCCGTTCGAGAGTACGTCGAAGGCGGATTGGTGGCAGGGACAGACCAACTCACGCTCTTGGGCGCGATAGAGCGCCACCGGACACCCGGCGTGCGTACAGATCCGTGAGTATGCCATATAGCCACTCGCCGTCCCCGGAATACTCTCGGGAACGCGAACGAGCGTGACGACGGATTGCGGATCGGCGGTCGCACCCTCGGGAAAAACCGTCATGACGCCATCCACGTTGAGGTCGTCGGCATGCACGAGACTTCCGTCGTCGCGAACCACACGCGCCCCGCGTCGCCAGCGAGTATGAAAGAGTAGACTGTCGGGGGCGAGGCCGAGTGAGCGGACCGGTACAATCAACGCACACGCAAATGAGCCGAGCGCGCCGGCGAGCAGTGCGAGGAGCGCCCGCGAACGGGTAATCTCGCGCATTCCTTCGGCAACCTCGCTGCTCATTTTTGCGCGGTCGCCGGGTGCGCACGGATACGTATCCACGGCGTCCACGACTTGCTCGTGCGGAATTATCCAGAACGCCCAACCGGTTGCGGCGAAGCAGAGAGCCGCCGCCGCGACCGCGACGCCGAGCCCTTCGTAGAGCCGATTGCCGCCGGTAGCATAGGCCGCGATGAAGGCGGCGCTTCCGAGAATCGCGACGGACAGGGCGACGGCGATCGCACCCTCTCGCTTCATCACCGCACGAAATAGATCGTCGAGAAGATGCCGATCCAGACGATGAAGACGAAGTGCCAGTAATAGGTCATCGCCTCGGCACCGGCACGCTGATTCACCTGCAGCGCGGGGCTGCGCATCCCTATTAGCAGCGCCGCGAGGATTGCGATGCCGACGATAACATGCAGCAGATGGAACCCCGTCATGGCGTAGTAGATCGAGCCGTACGCATTGGTGGAGATGCCGAACGTATCGCCGGCGTAACCGTGCAGCGCTTCGAGCACGAATCCGGTAGCCGCGACGACGGCGCAGAACGTCCAACAGCGAGCCGCGCGCGTCTTGCCGCGGTCCATCGCCTTTGTTGCGAAAACCATGACGACGGATGCGGCAAAGAGTAGAAAGGTTCCATACGCCGCTTCCCAGGGCTTAAGCTCGACCGTCGGCGGCGGCCACGCCGAGCGATTTGCGCGCAGCTCAAAATAGCCGGCAAAGAGCGCCGCAAAAAACATCAGCTCCGACGCGAGGAAGAGTACGACGCCGAGGACGAGCGGATGCGCGCGAACCGGCAATGGCGCAAGCGACCGAGCGCCATTCCTTGCCGACGTGGACATGCTTCGTCCCTACCCGGACTGCGCTGAGCCCACACTTGGCTAGTGTGGGTACAGTTGTCGCGTGGAGTGGTTGACGAATCCCGCGTCCAGCCATGGCGTGATGATGCGCACCGATTGGTACATTTTCATCGCCGCGGGCATCTTCGTCGGCCTCTATGTCTATGGTTGCATCGCCTGGTGCTTGATTCGGTATCGGCGCCGCCCGAATCGCGCGCCGCAGCAGTTCAGCGGAAACACCGCTCTCGAGTTGCTGTACGTCGCTCTGCCGCTGCTCATGGTCGGCGGCCTCTTCGGCGTGACGTACGCAATTGAAATGCCGG
>JAFAOZ010000230.1 GCA_019247395.1 Vulcanimicrobiota bacterium
GTTCGCCGCCTGCGACGGCACCGGCAGCATCCCGGGAACGAACTGCAAGATGGACGGCTTTAACCTCGAGTACGCCGGCTGCAACAGCAGCAACTCATGCCCCATCAAACACCCGCAGTACGCCTACGTTCCGTACTCGGAGACCAAGCCGTACTTCGACATCGGTAAGCAGTACGTTCTCGCCGACGAAATGTACGCGTCGAACTTCGATGCGAGCAGCTTCATCTCGCATCAGTATATTATTTCGGGGCAGGCGGAATCGGCGGTCGATTATCCGTACGGGCCGTGGGGCTGTCCCGGCGGCTCAGGCGACACGGTCGCCGAAGTCGGGCCGCAGCGCCAAATCCCCTACGGCCGCGAGGTGCCCTGCTGGGATCCGACAACGCTCGGGGACGAGCTCGACACGGCCGGCGTTCCCTGGGCGTACTACGCGGTCTCGTACTCCGGTTTTCCGGGACTTTGGAGCGCCTACCAGGCGATCAACCACATCTACAATGGTAAGGATTGGTCGAAAGACGTCATCAGTCAGCCGTCACAGTTTCTGACCGACGTCAAGAACGGAAATTTACGCAGTGTCAGCTGGGTAACGCCCACATGCGCCGACTCCGACCATGCCGGCTGCGGCTCGAAGAACGGTCCTTCCTGGGTCAGCTCGCTCGTCAACGCAATCGGCCAATCGAAGTACTGGAACGACACCGCGATGTTTATCTTTTGGGATGATTACGGCGGCTGGTACGACGCGGAACCGCCGGCCTACGTTGATTACGACGGACTCGGTTTCCGGCTTCCGATGCTGGTCGTCTCCGCCTATGCGAAACAAGGGTACGTCTCGCACGTCCATTACGAGCACGGCAGCATCCTTCGGTTCGTCGAAGACATTTTTGGGCTGCCGCGCTTAGCGGCGAGCGACACGCGAGCCAAGTCGCCGGCCAAAGATTGTTTCAACTTCAATCAAGCGCCGCGCAAGTTCAAGAAAATTCCTAGCCCGCTCGGGATCGAATACTTCCTACACGCGCCGCCGGATCACCGGCCGCCCGACACGCAATAGTTCCACTACAGGAGGCGCCGATGCACTATCGTCAGGCCGTTGCGTCGATTGCCGCCGCGGGGTTGACGCTCGTCCTCGCCGCCTGTCAGGGGAGCGGAGGATCCGGCCCCGGCAGCCTCCCGTTGCCGCCGGCGGCGCGCGCGCATCACGCGGCGTCGAGCGGCAAGATCAAGCACGTCGTCATTGTGATTCAGGAGAACCGCTCCTTCAACAATCTTTTCTACGGTTTCCCCGGTGCCAAGACCGTCAAGTACGGCTACGATCACACGGGCAAAAAGGTCACGCTGCAGCCGATTCCGCTCGAAACCTGGTGGGACGTCGAACACGATTCCTACGGCTACTTCGATGCCTGTAACGGAACCGGCAGCATTCCGGGGACGGACTGCCGCATGAACGGTTTCGATCGCGAATGGGCCGGATGCAGCAGCGGCTGTCCGGCGTATCCGACGTACGCCTACGTGCCGCACACCGAAACGAAGCCGTACTTCTATATGGGCAAGCAATACGTGCTCGCCGATCAAATGTACGCGTCGAACTTTGACGCGAGCAGCTTCATCTCGCATCAATACATCATCGCGGGCCAAGCCGAATCGGCCGTCAACTACCCGTGGAGTTCTTGGGGCTGTCCGGGCGGAAAATACGATCAGATCGAGATGGTCGGTCAGCAGCGCAACATCCCGGCCGGCTACGAAGTCGTCTGTTGGGATCCGACGACGCTCGGCGACGAACTGGACGCTGCCGGAGTCTCTTGGGGATTCTATACCGCGACCGTGAGCGGCGATTTCGGGATTTGGAGCGCGTACCAAGCGATCAATCATATCTACAACGGTCCGGACTGGAACAAAGACGTCCTCACGCCCCAAACGACGTTCTTTAACGACGTCGACAAGGGCAAGCTTCGTGCGGTGAGCTGGATTACGCCGACCTGGGAGAACTCCGATCACGCCGGCTCACAGCACAACACCGGGCCCGCATGGGTTGCGTCGATCGTCAACGCCATCGGCGAATCGAAGTATTGGGATTCAACCGCCATCTTTATCTTCTGGGACGACTATGGCGGCTGGTACGACCCTGAGCCGCCCGCGTACGCCGACTACGACGGACTGGGCATCCGCATCCCGATGTTGATCGTCTCGGCCTATGCGCGAAAGCACTACGTTTCCCACACGCACTACGAGCACGGTACGATTCTTAAGTTCGTCGAAGAAACGTTCGGGTTGCCCGCCATGGCGGCAAGCGATACGCGCGCGAACGCACCCGACGATGCATTCGACTTCAAAAAGGGGCCGCGCGCCTTCGGAAAGATTCCGTCGGCGCACGATCGCTCGTTCTTCATGAGTCAACGCACCTCGGGTCGCGCGCCGGACGACAACTAGTTTAGCGTTTCCGCACTCTGGGTAGGCTGGCCGCGTCAGCAAAGGAGACGTTATGAGTAAAGACCCGATCGATCGCGCGGCCGATGCCATCAAGGGGACGATCGACGACGCCCGCGATAGCGTCCACGAAAACGCGCACCGCTCCGAAGCCGAAGCCGAGCGTATGCGCAGGGACGTTGCCGGCGACGCGATGAGCCCCGGCGAGAAGGCCGGCTCCGCCGCCAACGAGGCGAAAAATCGGGCGCAGGCGGAGATCGATAAGATGAAACGGGAGCTTCGCGACCGGACCTAAATCGGGTCGGGTCCGGCTGAAAAGCCGGCCTTCGTTTTTAGGCTCTCGTTAACGCCGAGTCCGGCCGAAATGGCCCAAAGGGCGCCTCAGGGCGCGAGTCAGCCCTATTCGGGCCCCGAATTGCCGCTCGATTGCCTAAATGTGAACCACATTTTGCCGAGCGGCCCTATCCTTGAGCGCGTTTTGGTACTAGTATATTCGTACTACCTTTCTGCTTCCTAGCGCCCCCCAGGCGCTGAAAGGCAAAACTGAAATGCGTACACTGATCGCGGGGTTTGCCCTCGGAACGATCGCCCTGCTGCTTGGCGGATGTGCCGGCGGCAACCTAAGCAGCAACTCATTCCTTCCAAGTGCGTCTCTGCATCCGGCAGGCGTCGTTGGCGGCGGTCCGTCTCCGGCAGGCGGTGTCGTAGGCGGCGGTCCGTCTCCGGCAGGCGGTGTCGTCGGCGGCGGTCCATCTCCGGCTCAGCACAGGCATCGCTGAGCAAGCTGGGGATTGGTATTTTTACGCTAGGCAGCAGCCAAGTCATGTAGTATAATCGACCCGGCCCTAGTCCGCCGGTTGTAAATCGGCGGGCATGTACCATGCTTTCTTACACCTTTAGGGGACCATGCTGAACGCGATTGCGACCCGCTCGAGCTTCGATGCCGAGCAGTTTGAGGAAGCGTTCTCGGCAGCGGACTTTGACCGCTGTCGGGAACTCGCTGACCACCAGGATAGCTTTGAGGCCATCCTGGCATCTTCACGCGTTGCTATACGGCAGCGGCGGTATATGGATGTTCTCGCGGCGCTCGCCGAGCCTCCGAAAGATCCGGCAGGCAAAATCGCGCGCGACGTACTGCTTGGAGCTGCACTCGGTCTAACGCGGGACTACGTTTCGGGGCGCCGCCTTATCGAGCGCGCCATCCGCGAGATGTCGCCGGCCGACCCGTGGTACTTCGACGCGGTCCATTACCGTGGGCTGATCGCGTGGATGACGCAGCAGCACGACGAAGCTGAAGCGGCTGCAAACGAACAACTCGTTTCCGTTAATCCGAATAATCGCGGCCGCGCACGCATCCTGCTATCGTGGGTCGCCCTGCGCCGGGGAAAGATTTTACGCCAAGTCGACGAGCTTCTGCGGGCGCTCGACGAGTTCGAGGCCGCGCCGGCGCCGGATCAGTTTCAGAAAGCCACCGCGCTTGTGACCTTGGCGCTGCTCTGTCGCGAGTTGCCCTTGCGTGAGGTCGGCGAACGCGTTCGCGGCGTCTTCGAGGCGATTCCGTGGACTTCGGGCCTGCAGTTGGAGCGCTTCCACGTCACCCGCCTCATAGCGGGCATGGATGAACTCGACGGCAACGAACTGGCGGCCTTCGCCGGCTTCAGAAAAGCCGCGCGACTCGCGCCGTCGGACCATTGGAGCCTTCTCTGTTCGCTCGATCGCGCGCAGTTAGCCCGAAGCACGGGCGAAACTGTTTTTGCGGCCGAGCAGTTGCAAGAAGCGCACGAAGTTGCGCAGCGCGTCTCGTGGAACGACGCAATCGGGGAGGAGCGCGCCGCCTTGCTGGTGCTCGCCGAACTCTTTGCCTTCGACGATGCGGCAATCGCAGAACAGTATCTTGCACGGTATCGAACGCTCTCGAGCTCGATCATCCCGATTCTTTCCTACGGCACCGACCCGCGCGTCAAGGGTTTTGAATCGTATTCGCAAGGCGTTGCATGGGTGCGTATCGGTGATGCCGACGAAGGGAAGGAAGCCCTGACCGAAGCGTGGTCGATCTTTGAAGATTTTAACTACGCATGGCGCGCGGCGCTCTGCGCGCTCGCCCTCTTCGACGCCACGAACGATCGGCGGTGGATCGGACGCGCGGCACGTAAGATCGATCCATGGCCGCACAGTTGGATCGCGCGGCGGGTAGCGGAAGCGTCGAACACGTCGACCGTACGCTTGGACCGGATTCCGCCCGCAAAGCGGCAGGTTCTCGATCTGGTGCGCGCGGGCCGGCGAAACTCCGAAATCGCGACGGCGCTTGGACGAAGTCCGAACACGGTGCGCAACCAGCTCGCGCAGCTCTTTCAGACGTTTAACGTGAAGAGCCGCGCCGAGCTGGTGGCGGCACTGTCAAAACCGGTCGTGCCGTTAGCCCTGGTACAAGGCCGCCGCAAGCGTTAACCCGGACGCGTATACTTCTCTCGAATGGCCGCGAGCACGAGCTCGCGGCTTTTTTCTGGCTCGCGCCGGGCACGTTGCGCCGCCTCGACGAGCTCGTCGTCACCGATCGCTTCTCGAAACCAGGCAGCATAATCGCCGCGCCGGAGATGGTGCGTCCACGTCTCGTCGTCGATACCCTCGGCAAGCTGCGCGAAGATCGTTAGGTTATTTGCGCGCAGATTGAGCCGTTCGCCCGGTCCTCGAAAGAAGAAGCTCTTTTCCGGCGCCAAATCGCCCTGCGCGTATTTGCGGCGATGTCGCTGCTTTTTGGTTTCAGGTTCAAGCAGTACGATGATTTGTGCGACGTTCGGCGCGCTCGATTGCCAAAAGA
>JAFAOZ010000166.1 GCA_019247395.1 Vulcanimicrobiota bacterium
CCGGCGCCGCGCGGTCTCGACCCTCTGCCGCTGCGCGAACAGAACGGCACAGCCGAGGTAATGTGGATCATCTACCAGTCGAATACCCCTTCGCGCATCGTCGTCTCGTATCAAGCATAAGGTAGTAGCGATGCTGAACTGGATCGAAAAACGCACCGGCTTCATCTCGATGGCGCAAGATTTCCTCACGGAAGACGTTCCGGGAGGGGCGAGTTATTGGTACGTCTTCGGCAGCGCCACGCTCTTCACGATGATGATACAGATCGTCACCGGGATCTTCCTTACGTTCTTCTACGCGCCGTCTGCAATGACCGCATGGGAATCCACGCGAGCTATCTACCTCAATCCGTGGACGCACTTTCTGATTTCGGTGCACTATTGGGGCGCGTCGGCAATGATCGCGCTGGTTTTTCTGCACCTACTGCAAGTGCTGATCTTCGGCGCGTACAAATCGCCGCGCGAGCTGCAGTGGGTCGTCGGCGTTCTGCTGCTGCTCGTCACGCTCGTGCTCGGACTCACCGGCTATCTTTTGCCGTGGGACATGGACGCATATTTTGCGTCGCAAGTCTCGCTCAACATTACCGGCCTCGCGCCGATTGCCGGCCCGATCTTGCAGCACATCGCGCAGGGCGGCGGAAGCATGGGCACCGCGACGATCAATCGTTTCTTCGGATTGCACGTTTGGCTGATGCCGGCCGCCTTGGTCGCCCTCGTCGGCGCCCACTTGGCCATCTTCCGCCACAACGGCCCCGCCGGTCCGGTCGTCGACGATACGCGCACGCTCAAACCCGGCCGTTTCTGGCCCGATCAGTTCTTTATGGACGGCGCGTTCTCGCTGATCATCTTCGGCATCATCTGCTTCCTTGCAATCGTCTCGCCGCCGTATCTCGATCAAAAAGCCGATCCGACGAAATTCTTCGTGCCGTATCCGGCGTGGTATTTCTTGTCGCTTTTCGGTCTATTGGCGCTCGTGCCGCCCGAGATTCATCTCGGTCCGCTGTCAATTGGGACCGAGCTGATCGCGACCATCATCGTGCCGACGATTTTCTTGATCGTCATCTTGTTGCTTCCGTGGCTCGATCGCAGCAAATCCCGGAGCATCGCTTCGCGTTCCGGGCTGCTGTGGGGCACGACCGTGGTCGTCGGCGTCATCGTCGTTCTCTCGATTTACGGCCAGGCGACCACGATGATCAAGCAGGCCGCGGGACCGCCCTCGCCGCCGGAATCGGTGGTGCTAGCACCGGCTGCGGCGGCCGAGACGAAGCCAGGCTCGCCCGGCGCCATTCCGGCAAACGCCGCGGGTGTCGCCAATGCGGCGCCGTCGACGACGAGCGGCGCCGGCGCCTCCGTCTTTGCAAATAACTGCTCGAGTTGCCACGGTGCCACCGGCCAGGGCGTTCCCGGAAGCTTCCCGCCCCTGGCTAACAATCCGGTGGTTACCGGCGATCCGAACAAGGTGATCGGCATCGTGCTCGGCGGGCTCAATGCGCCCGTCACCGTCAACGGTCAGAGTTACCATGGCATGATGCCGCCCTGGAAGGGCACACTGACCAACAAAGAGATCGCCGACGTGATTACGTACATCCGCGGCTCGCTCGGCAACAACAAGGCTTCAGCCGTCACGGAAGCTCAAGTAGCAGGTTACAAACCGTAATCCTTCGACTTCGCGCCTACGGCGCTTCGCTCAGGATGACACGGGTTGTTACCTGCAGTGGGGGCCGGAGTAGAGCAGTAACGCCGCCTTTCGGTCGACGGCAACGACGCGCCGGTTGCGTCCGTACGCCGGATCGTATGCGGAAGTTTCCGCGGGAACGATGACCCACGCTCGCGGTGCACCGCAGATAAAGCCCCGCGGGTCGACGCCGTCGGCTTGCGGATCTGCATCGTCGGGCGCCGCGAGCGCGCGCACCACCGGCCGCGTATAGAAGAGCAGCGAGTTGCCGCCGGAGACGCGTTGAATGGCGACGACGTCTCCTGGCAGACGGTCGCGTTCGATGATCGCGGCGAGTCGCGGTATCGGTTTGAACGCCTCGGCGTGCGGAAGGACGCGCACCGCGATGAGGTCGACGGCGATTAGCGCGGAGACGGCGAGCGCGTACGGCGCGAGACGGGCCGTTGCGGAGCGCGCAAGCAGCAGCGCCGTCAAGAGGGAGCCGGCAAAGATTGCCGCAGCCATGCCGGCGAGCGGCGGCACCGCGCGCGCGATCTCGGCGGTCAATTGATTGTTGCGCGTGAAGAGCCAAATCGCAAAGGCGAGCGCTCCGATCGTTACCGGCACCGTTGCAGCGGAGACGATCGCGGAACGGCTCCCGCCCTTGCGGGCGACGCTTTCAAAGTAGAGTGCCGTGACCAGCGCCAGCGCCGGAAGTTCCAGCGCAACGTAGTTCGGCAGCTTCGTTTCAGCAAAGCTAAAAAACAGAAACGGAATGGCGATCCAGGAAAACGACAAGCGTACGAGGCGCGCGAGCTGGGGGTCCTGCGGAGTTTGCAGCTGACGAACGCCGTAAACGATCGCCATCGGCAAGAACGCGATCCATGGGAAAAATCCCAAGATGATCACGGGCACGTAGTACCAGACGGGACCTGATTGATTCTCGATGATGCCGGTGTAGCGCCCGACCGTGTACTCGCCGATAAGCTTTTCGAGCGGAAAGAGATGGAAGTGCGCGACGAGTGCGAGCGGCCACGGCAGCACGATCGCCAAGAACGCGACGATTCCGGCGATCCACGCACGGGCGGAGAGTCGCGGCATCGTTTCGGCCCGCCGGTTCCAAAGATAGAACGGCACGATTACGAGCATCGCAACGACCGGCGCAACGAGGCCTTTCGCTAGAAAACCTGCACCCGCCGCGATCCAGCCGAACACGATGTACCGTCCGCCGCCGCTTTGCAGGCCGCGAAACCACCAGAAGATCGTCATCGCAACGGCTAAATCGAGCAGCGCGTCCATAATTGCGAGGCGCCCGATCACGGCCTGCATCAACGACGTCGAGAGAATCACCGCCGCATAAACGCCGACGCGCGTTCCCGCTTGGCGTGCGACGGCGTAACCCGTAAACGCTCCGAGCGCGATGGTCGCAAGCGCCGCCGGCAGCCGGAGCGCGAACGCGGTCGGTCCCGCAATCAACGCAAATCCTGCCGCGAGCCAAAAATAGAGCGGCGGCTGAACGAAGTACGGCACGCCGTTGAGATGCATCACAACCCAATCGCGCGTCAACAAAATTTCGCGCGCGACCTCGCCGTATGCCGTTTCGCTGTTATCCCACAGCGTTCCGACCCCGAGTCCGGGTAGCGTAATGAGCGCCGCCACGACCGCTCCGATCAAGGCTGCTCGGGCAGCCCTCGTCCCGGGGTTAATCACCAATCGCGGCCCGTCACGAGGCGGTTTTTAGGCACCGAACGAGGAAGTCATTGTCGTTCGAATGCTTACTATTTCTCTCCGGCCGAACGGTCGCCGCGCCGTGATCGTCGGTGGAGGTAACGTCGCCGCGCGAAAAGCCGAATCGCTTCTGCGCGCGGGATATCCGCTTTTCGTCGTAGCCGAACGAATCGGCGAACGCTTGCGTTGCATGCTCGCGGGGAACGGCGCGTGCGCGGAGCGCTCGTACGAAACGCTCGACGTCGCCGGTGCCGCAATCGTCGTTGCCGCGACCGACGATCGCGATCTCAACGAACGCGTCCTTGCCGACGCCCGCAGCGCCGGTGCGCTGACCTGCGACGCCACCCAGCCCGAACGCGGTGATTTTACGATGCCGGCGACGCGGCACGTCGGCGAGCTCACGATCAGCGTTGACTCGGCCGGGGCGGCGCCGGCTTTTTCGCGTCGCGTCGCCACGGAGCTCGCCGCACGCATCGACGACACGTACGCCGGCGCCCTGCAAACGCTCACGCAATTGCGCGCGTACGTCATGGAAACGTTTGCGGCGCCCGAGCGCGCGCCGATTCTGCGAGCGCTCGCGCAGCGTCCGATCGCCGAACTCGCCGCCGGGCCGGTAGCGGCGATCTGCGCAACGCGCCGCAGCGAGCTGGCGATGGTGCAAAGCAGAACAGTGGCTGCGCGGCTCGCGGAACGCGCCGTGGTTACGACGCTGCTCGGCGTTACGACGACCGGCGACCGCGATCGGCAAACGCCGATCGATCGGCTCGGCGACGTCAACGTGTTCGTCAAAGAGCTCGAGCAGACGCTGCGTGAAGGACGCGCCGACTATGCCGTGCATTCGTGTAAAGATCTCGCCGGGCTCTTACCCGAAGATATGCGCATCGTCGCGATTTCGCAGCGAGAAGACGCGCGCGACGCCTTCTGCAGCGAAAAGTACGAAGGCTTCGAAGCGCTACCGCCGGGGGCGCTCGTCGGCACCTCTAGCCCACGCCGCCGGGCGCAGCTGGCGGCGCTGCGATCGGACGTACGCTACGAATCGGTGCGCGGAAACGTCGACACCCGCT
>JAFAOZ010000232.1 GCA_019247395.1 Vulcanimicrobiota bacterium
CCGCAAGATAGCGGTGAAAGGTTTCGCGTCGCCGCAACACCTCGCGTACGCGCTCGACGTCGCCCAGCCGGCGCGCAACACTCTCGAGCCGTCGTATGGCTATGCGTTGCTCTGTCCGATCGCCGGTGCGCCCAAGAACCTCTTCGACGATGCAAAGCAACTCAAACGTATCGCTCGGCGACCTCGGTCGAAGATCGAGTGCGTGGCGTGCATGAGCTAAGGCTTCGCCGTTCGCAAACGCCTTTGCCGAGTTCTTGGCGGCCTGAAGATAATGCCGGATCGCCAGATCGTGCGCGCCGCCCAGCTCGCAGTGGCGCGCGATGTACGCTGCAAGTTCGACAAGCCGCGAGGAATACCAACGCTCACAGGCGCGGGCCGTCCGTCGATGCAGGCGCCGCCGTTCGCGCTCATCGAGGGAGTCGTAGGCCGCAACGGCGATCAGGTCGTGCGCGAACTCGTAATCGAATGCCCGCGATCGGGCGGTCTCGCGAATGAGCCGGCGCTCGATCAGTTCGTCAGCTGCCGACGTCAGCCGGCTTTCATTCCAGCCCAGACTCTCGCCGACTATTTCGAGATCGAATGCATTTCCAGCAATGGCGGCGGCACGGAGCAGGAAGATCGCGGGCGGCGAGAGGCGATCCGTCCGCGCGTTTATCGACTCGCGGAGACCGGCAGGCAAGGCGTCGACGTTGGTATCCGCCGCTTTGGCGGCATACAACAACTGCGCAAGAAAAAGCGGGTGACCGCTCGCGCGGGCGGCGACGTCGCTCGCGTCCGATCTTTTCCCAAGTAATTTTGCAGCAATCGATCGTGACGCGGCCTCCGGAAGCGGTCCGAGCGGGATCGTCGGGACGTTCACCTTGTCCTGACGCCGCCGGAGACGACTCAGAATGTCGGCCGTATGCGGTTCGCCCTCGCGCAGCGTCGCCACGATGAAGATCGCATAGTGGCGGCACTTTTGTGCGATGTGTTCGAGCATTTCGATCGTCGCTTGACCGGCAGCATGAATATCTTCTAAAACAAAGAGCGCCGGGCGGGGGCGCGCCAACTCGATGAAAAGATCGGCGACAACATCGAAAAGTTTCTCAACAGGCGGTTCGCCACCCTGATCGACTACGTCTTTACTTCGCAATTCCGGAATTACGCGAGCAAGGATACCGAGGTCGTATTCATCACGGCTGCGCAGGTCGATGAAGCCCAACGCCGCGCGCAATATTTCCGAGATGGGTTGATACGCTGCAGTCTCCGGCGACGAAGTGGTTCCCCAGAGGACGCGCGCGCCCGTCTCCTCGGCTTGCACTGCGAACTCCGAGATGAGTCGGGTCTTTCCGATACCGGCTTCACCAAGAATCAGCGCGAGCGCACCCGAATCGCCGAGCGACCCTTGCCAGAGCTCACGCAGCCGCTCGAGCTCGTTCGCGCGCCCCTCGAATGGAAGGTCATTGAGCTCCCCGCTCGCCGGCCGCGCCACCGGCATAAGGGGCACCGCGGGAAGCGGATGGCCATGCTCAATCGCATATCGTAGGGCGATTGTCTCAGGCATGAGTTGAGCGCCCATCTCGACGTTGAGCCGTTGCTCGAACTGCGCGCAGAGTTGCAACGCGGAACTACGATCTCCACTCTCGACGCGCACGGCCATCAGCGCGCGTACCCCATCTTCGCGCCAGGGATCGTCTGAAAGGATTCGCTCGAGGTACTCGCTCGCAGACGATGAGTCGCGCCGTCCTCGGGCTCGCCGTACGAGCTCGAACAGGCTCTCCACGTACGACCGGTGCAAGCGTTCGCGAATCGGCATCAGCCATTCGTCGTCGTACCCTTGTAAAAGTTCTCCGTACATTGCGACGGCTTTTTCAAGCTGTTCGGGATCGGCAGCACATTGCTCGAAGTCGGAAACGTCGACGCGAACTCGTGCAGCCGGATTCCACGAGGCCGTTCGCGCGTCCGTAATAAACCATGGCGTTCGCGAATGGGGCAGGAGCTCGCGAAGATAGTGGAGATGCCGGCGAAGATTCGCGCGAGCCGCCGCCTCGGTGTCGTCCGGCCATAAGGCGAACGCGACGTCGTCGCGGGATACGGGCCTACGGCAGTTGAGAAGAAGGTGCGCCAGTAAGGGCACGACTTTTGGCCTGGCTGCAAATGGAACGTTCTTTCCGTCCCACGCCAGCTGCACACGTCCCAAGAGCGCCACGGTCAGCATGATAGGCCTGTGTCAAGGCAAGCTTCCATGCGCTGTCCCGCTAACCATTCAGCCACCCGCCGCGGCGGTAGGATATACGGCGTTACGTCGTTATTGCGGGCTCTACCCAGGAACGGAAGTACTGCGGATCCTCGCATTCAAGCGCCGCTTGTGCGAGTTGCAGCGGCTTGAACGTGTCGATCATGACCGCGATTTCGTCCGTCGATTTCTTACCTAAGCTCTGCTCGACGGCACCCGGCTGCGGACCATGCGGCGCGCCGGCCGCGTGGAGCGTGATCGAACCCTCTTCGACGCCGCGGCGGCTCATGAAATTGCCGCTCACATAATAGAGCACTTCGTCGCAGTCGACGCTGGAATGATTGTACGGAACCGGAATCGCCAGCGGATGGTAGTCGAACAACCGCGGAACGAAGGCGCAGAATGCCGCGCCCGGCGTTTCGAAGGTTGCGTGCGCCGGCGGTGGCTGATGGAGCTTTCCGGTGATCGGCGCGAACTCGTCGAGATTGAACGCATACGGGTAGCAGTATCCGTCCCAGCCGACCACGTCGAA
>JAFAOZ010000035.1 GCA_019247395.1 Vulcanimicrobiota bacterium
ACGACGTTGAGATCGCCGCCGAGTATCTCGTGATCGCCGCAACGCTGCTCTTTCTGAAGTCGCGTGCGCTATTGCCGCCCATTCCGCCCGAGCTCGTTGAAGACGAGGGCGAGACGCCCGAGGAAGTGGAAGAGCGGCTGCGCCGGCGTCTCATTGCGTATTCGAAATATCGCGAGCTCGGCGAAGAGCTGCGCGAATATCAGCGCGAGGCGAGTTCTTTTTTCTATCGCGAACCGGGGGATCCGGCGGGCGAGGTGCCGCAACGCTACGAGATCGATCCCGAGAAACTCAAACGCGCGTTCATCGCCATGCTCGCGCAAGCACGCCCGGAGAAGCGCTCGATCGCGCGCGAGCGCGTTTCGCTCTTAGCCTCGATGGATTACATTATGGCTCGCATCAAAGAGCGCGGCGAAGCGTACTTCTCGGAGCTCTGCAGCGAGTTGGGTATGGGGCGCGACGTCATCGTCGTGACCTTTCTCGCGATTCTGGAGTTGGTACGCCGCCATCGCGTCGCTTTCGAGCAGCCTGAGGCTTTCGACGACATCCGGCTCTTTGCAGCCGGTAAGGCGGCGTAAGGATGCTCGACGAGGCTATTTTGCGTTTGCAGCGTCCGGTCGAGGCGCTGCTCTTCGTTGCCAGCGAGGCGCTGTCGATTCCGCAGCTGGCGAAACTTCTCCACGCGGAAGAAAGTGAAATCGCCGCCGTGCTGCAGCATATCGAAGCGGAGTACAGCGAACGCGGCATCGTGCTGCGCGAAGTGGCCGGAGGTTATAGGTTTGCAACCTCGCCCCTCGCGCGCGACGTCATTGAAGCCTATCTGCTTCCGCCGAAAACGACGCTGTCAACGCCCGCGTTGGAGGCGCTCGCGGTGATCGCGCATTTGCAGCCGGTAACGCGCAGCGAAATCGAAGCGATCCGCGGCGTAAATTCCGATAGCGTCGTCAACACGCTGCTGGATCGTGGGCTTATCGCCGAAGCGGGGCGCAAAGACGTCGTCGGCCGCCCAATGCAATACAAGACGACACCGTTCTTCTTAGAATCGTTTGGCTTGCGATCGATCGATGATCTGCCGGAGCTCGAGCTCGACCCCGGCCAGCCGCTCGAGTTCGATCTCGAAGCCGTTAAGGCAGAGAGTGCTGCGGTCGGCGGCGGCTAAAGCACCCTAGTGCGGATCGGTCTGCACGTCCACGTCGCCGGCGGCTACGTCAAAGCGGTAGAGCACGCGAAAGCGGCCGGCTGCAGCGCGATGCAAGTCTTTTCGAGCAATCCGCGCAGCTACCGCACCGCCCCGATCGACGTTGCGGCGCTCGAAGACTTCCGTCGCCGCCGCCGCGAGGCCGGCCTCGACCCGTGTGCGATCCACACGCCGTATTTGATCAACCTCGCCAGCGCCGATCCAAAAATCTCGGGCGGCTCGCTGAAGCTGCTGCAGAACGATCTGGCAGTGGCCGCGCGCGGCGGCATGCGCTTCGTTAACACGCACTTGGGATCGTATGGGACGCGCGACCGCAACGAGGCCTTCCACGCCATGTGCGTCGCGCTGGAGGCTGCGCTTGCAAGGATCGAACCCAGCGTCGTTCTCGTGATTGAGAACTCCGCGGGCGCGGGCAATCTGGCGGGCGGAACGCTCGAAGAGCTCGGCGCGCTCGTGCGTAGCGTCGCACATCCGCAGTTGGGCATTTGCCTCGATACCGCGCATGCGTGGGCGTCGGGTTATGAAATCAACTCGGCCGTTGGCGTCGACCGGTTCGTCGAGTCGGCGGAACGTGAGATCGGACTCGATAGCATCGTGATGTTTCACTTCAACGACACCGAGGTGCCGCTGGGTGCCGGGCGCGATCGCCACTGGCATATCGGCGAGGGCCATATCGGCTTCGAAGGTTTTCGAGCGCTACTCGCTCATAGGGAGTTGCGCGAAAAGGTTGCGATTCTGGAAACGCCGGGAACCGACGCGGACGACCTGCGGAACATGCAAACTATTCTCGCCATTCAGAAAGGCGCCCTGACCGCCCGGTAGCTCTGTACTACTGGACGCGCAGGTGCGGGAGGCGCATGCTCGACTCCAGGAAAAGGGCCGAGTCGGCGCGTCGGATTCTCAGCTTCAGGTCGACATCGTGGATGTCTGAGACGAGCGGAGCGGTACGGACGGGATCGCGGAACATTTGAAACCTCTTGACGACTGTGGTAACCTTCAATCATTATATAGTGGTGACGGTAACTTGTCAACATATTTTGCTGGTGTTCAGCGAGCCGTGACGGCCGCCTTGCCGGCGGCCGATCGAGCTCCGGGCGCCCTGGAACTGGTGCGCCGCATCGTGAATACGCTCGAGCTTCCGAGCGGACCCGACGAGCTCGGTACGCTCGAGCAAGCGCGCGCTTGGTGCCTTAGCTACGGGCTCGCTCCCCCCAAAGACGAGCGGCACGTCGAACTGCTCCGCGACTTCCGGGAAACACTGCGAGAGCTGCTCTTTGCCAACAACGGCGAAGGCGACGCGCCCGCGGCTTGGGAGCGAATGCGCCCGTTCTTGGCCAGCACGCGCCTCGGTCTTGCGGTGAACCCGAGCCACGGCTTGGAATTGATGCCTGAGGACAAAGGTCCAATCGCATCGCTGCTGGCGATTGTTTACGAATCGCAGCTGCTTGGAACGTGGCCGCGTCTTCGGGCATGCCGCAAGCTGTCGTGCCGCTTCGCCTACTACGATCACACCAAAAACGCATCGCGTGCGTGGTGCAGCATGGCGACCTGCGGGAATAGAGCCAAGGCGCAGCGCCGCCGCCAACGTGAACAATTACGTCGCCCACTTTGACGTCGACGCGTTCTATGCAAGCGTCGCCGTTCGCGACGATCCACGCCTGCGCGGCAAACCTGTCGCGATCGCAGGGAGCAGCCGTCGCGCGGTCGTTTTAACGGCGTCGTATGAAGCGCGCCCCTTCGGCGTGCGCTCCGCGATGCCGCTTTACAAAGCGCGGATCGCCTGTCCCGACCTCATCGTCGTCCGCCCGGAGATGCAAAAGTACCGCGAGATTTCGCGTGAGATCTTCGCGGTTTTCGAACGCACGGGCCGGCCGGTCGAAGGGCTCTCGCTCGACGAAGCCTTCATCGGGCTCGGTGAGACGACGTTCGAGGCTGCCTGCACGCGCGCGGCCGCACTGCGCCGCGAAATATTCGACGCGACGCGCTTAACGGTCAGTGCCGGCGTGGCCGGCGGAAAGATGATTGCGAAGATCGCCTCGGACACGTGCAAGCCCGACGGCTTGCTCGGCGTTGCGCCCGGCGACGAAGCGGCCTTTCTGGCGCCGTTGCCGGTGGGGCGTCTGTGGGGCATCGGCCCGAAGATGCAGACCCGCTTGAGCGTTTTTGGGATTTCGACGATCGGCGAGCTGGCCGCGCTCGAAGAAGCGCGCTTGCGAGAGCTCTTCGGCTCGTGGTGGCGCGACGTGCGCGATCTCGCCCGCGGCATCGATCGGCGTCCCGTCGAGCCGGTGCGGGAAACGAAGTCGATTTCAACCGAGGAGACCTTCGAATACGATGTCCGCGACGAGCGGCGGCTACTCGAAGTCTTGCGCGCGCAAGCGCGCGAGCTCTCCGAAACGCTGGAACGCGAGCGCGCGGCTGCGCAAACGATCGGTGTCAAGATCAAGCGGGCCGATTTCACGGTCGTCGGACGTCAAACGCATCTCGCCGAGCCTACCCGCGACGCGCGCCGAATTTTTCGTGCGGCGGCCTACTGCTTGCGCCGCGCGTCGCTGGACGGCGCGCCGGTACGATTGCTCGGAACGCGCGTTGCATCGCTCGTCGATGGGGATCCGCTGCAAACGAGCCTCTTTTAGCGAGGATTGCTTAGATGTGGTCGCTCGCCCAGCAGAAATCAGCGTTCGTCGCCGCCGCTACGCGCAGCAGCTCGCGCCCTGCCGCATTAAGCGGTGCCATCATAAAAATCGCGTCGTTGCGCCGCCGCACCGTGAGCTTCGGCATGACCTCGCGTGCTCCGGCGGGCGGAAGCCAGCCCGTCACGCGCTGAAGATCGCCGGCCGCCGCGCGTAA
>JAFAOZ010000003.1 GCA_019247395.1 Vulcanimicrobiota bacterium
GAGAGCGGTGAGTTGATCGGGCCGCGCGTGATCATCGCGGGGCTCATGGACGGGACGGGGAAGTATACCGCGCCGATCGGTACGACCACGAGTTCACCCACGGAGGCGATCGCGCAGGTGCGCGCCTGGAAGAATGCCGGCGCCGTACAGATCAAGATCTACAGCTCGATGGATCCTGCCCTGGTTCCGGTGATCATCAAGGAAGCGCACGCGCAAGGCATGCGCGTCAGCGGCCACATCCCCGCCGGGATGCTCGCGCAAGACGCCGTGCACGAAGGCTACGATGAAATCCAGCACGTCAACTTTCTCTTCCTCAACTTCATGCCGGACACAAAAGACCGCACGCAGACGCCGGTGCGGCTCACGGCGACGGCCGAACGCGCCGGCACCATCGATTTGCAGAGTCAGCAGGTCAAAGATTTCATTGCGCTGCTCAAAGCTAAAGATATCGTCAGCGACCCAACCGTTGGCATCTTCTATACGGACACGATGACGCGCACCGGCGATACCGCGTCGACGGGTTTCGCGGAGATCGCGGAGTGGTTACCGCCGCAGGTGAGTCGCACGCTGACGACGGGAGGATTGCCGCTCGGTCCGGGGCTCGACGCGAAGTATCGCGCCTCGGCTTCGGCGTATCTCGAAATGGTCGCCCTATTACACTCCAGCGGCATTCGCATCGTCGCAGGAACCGACGACGTCTTGCCGGGGTTCGACCTCATTCACGAGCTCGAACTGTACTCGCAAGCCGGCATTCCCAATGCCGCCGTCTTGCAGACCGCAACGATCGTGCCGGCGCGGGTCATGCACATGGACGATTCGCTCGGCTCGCTGAAAACGGGTATGCTCGCCGACGCAATCGTGGTACACGGTAATCCCTTGCAGAACATCGCGGCGCTTCGCAACACCGGCACGACGATCAAGGGCGGCGTAATGTACGACACCCGCGCGCTATACGCGACCGCGGGTGTGAAGGCGCCGGCCGTCTAACCGTCGCGCGGCCTAGTTCTGCGCGCGGCTATCTGCTTTCGGCGACGCCTTGGACGGAGCAGGTGCAAGAGATCGTTTGGGTGGGCGAGTTCGCGCCGGCGGCGATTTCGTCGACCGTGTACTCGCCGCTGGCTTGGTATACGGCGCCTCGCGGAGAGACCCACGTCAAGCCGTAGGCACTGACTGAAGAAATCGTTCGCGACGGCTCGGTTTGACCCGGCGCGAAGACCGAGACGGTCGCGCTGCCGCTGCTCGCGACGTAGACGTTACCAGCCTTGTCGATGCCCATGCCGGGTCCGGTGATGTTCGTGAGATCGAAATTGACCGGAGTGAACTGCGATGCCCCAGGCGCCAGCTGGACGATCTGCAGCGCCAGCTTCGCCTGCTCGGCGACGAGCAGGTCGCCCTGCGGATCGAACGCCATGCTGCCCGGATCGAAGGCATAGCCGCCGACTCCCGTGTCAAGCGTCGCCTTTGGCGTCGTGCTGCCCGGCGCAAAAATTTGCACGTACCCTTCGTCTTGCACGTTTTCGTTGACGTAGATGTTTCCGGCGTGGTCGACCGCGACGCTTCCGGGCTGTCCCTTCAGATCCGTGATCGTGAAGAACGGCGATGAAGCGCCCGGCTTGAACGCGGTCACGCTGGCAGCATACTTATCGGTTTGGTTCGCGACGTACAGATCGTTCTTGGAGTCCACCCATAAGCCGAAGGGCCGCCCAGTACCGTTTGTAATGAGCCGCAGCTGCTGCGGATTCTTCATGCCGGCCGTATAAACGTGAATCTGCCCGACACCGGGCTGCCCATCGAGGTCGGCGATGTAAAGGACGCGTCCGCCGCGAGACTTCGCCTGCGGCGCTTCCGCCGCACCGCTCGCTCGAGCCGCATTTTGAATCGGGGGCGCCGCCGGAGCGAACGCCGCCGGTGCCGCATTGGCACACGCTGCGAGCAATGCGCCCGTCAAAAGCGCGAGGATCGATCGAAATTGTATCGCCATGTTCAAAGCGTAGCCGGCAGTCGTGAAAAGAGTCTGAAAGCGGCCCCCTTGCGGACCGACGCATATGTCGCAGTAAGCCTGGCACTTCAATACGCCGGGAGGTTCCATGTTACAAAACGTTGCCGTCACGCCTTCGCGCCGCTCGCTCGAGTTCGGGATCTATCGCGACGGGGATAATAATCTCGACCGGATTCAAGAGTCGACGCTCTCTCAGGCGCTGCAGACGAGCGCGCGCGACTCACGAATTGCCTTCACCGTTGAAGACACGACGCATCTCCGCTCGGACGGCGACGAGATCGTGTCGGGAGCACTGCATACCGAACGCTACGCAATCACCGACGGAGAGATCGGTGACGCGCACAGCGGACCGGCCCAAAATATGGCGGACGAATCGAACTTGGCCCGGTTCGTCGCGCACACGCTCGATGACGCGCAAACAAACGGAGCAAAGCAAACGTGGATCGATCTCGTCGACCACGGCGGCGGCGACGGCGGAGGGCTTGAAACCCGCGATGGCGCTTGCATGTCCATGCCGGACATCGCCAGAGCGATTGCGGACGGGATCGCGCTGCATGCCGCCGCACACCCCGACGATGCGCAACGCCGCATTGACGGCGTCGTTGCGAACCAATGTTTGATGGATACGCTGGGCTTTGCCGACGCACTGTCGCGCGCGGGCGTCCGTTACCTCGCTGCAAGCCCCGAGACGATGCTTGCGCCCGGCGTGCCCAGCGGCGTGGCGCATGCGATCGCGTCACACGAGGGCGCTCCGGACGCAATGGCGCGGGCGGTCACGAGCGACGTCATGCGTACGAAATACGACGCAGGCGATTTCGGCGGATTTGCGCCGGCGGCCGCCTTCGACGTACTCGATTTAGATCCGGCAAAGATTGGTAAGGCGGAGGTTGCGATCAAACGGCTCAACGACGACGTCGCGTCGGATGCCGCAACCGGGAGTATGCGCAGCGCCCTACGTGAAGACGTGCGTGCAATTCCCGGCATGGTGCGCTTTCCACACGGAAATGCGTTGCCGTGGCGCGCCGACCGACCCGCCATTGCCGTTTACGACACCCTCGCCGGCGACGGCCGCCTCAATGACCGGATTCGCAACGATGCGTTGGCGGCGAAGAACGCGGTTGGCGACCTCGTACTGGCACATCGCGAGAGCGACGGATTTGGGCCGTTCGGCGGCGCCGACTACTCCGATGCTGCCGGTCCGACGATTCACTTGCCGACCTCGCGCAAGCAAATCGATCCGTGGGCGTCGGCCGGCGTCACCGAGACGGACAACGCATTCTATCGCAAGGTCGATGAAGGTAAGATGACGGCCGTTCTCGCTTGAACGGTACGTGGCGGAGTGCTATTCTCGTCGGGTGATCGCCCGGATACCGCTGCTCGCCTCCGATGACGACGTCATGCGTATCTCGGCGCAGAATCCCGGTTGGCGCGTCGAGCGCCTGGCCGACGGCGTGCTCACGATGACGCCTCCAACCGGCGCTGCATCGTCAAAGCGCAACTCGAGGCTCACCAGAATGATCGATGAATGGGCCGAAGCGCACGGCTACGTCGCCTTTGACTCAAACGGCGGCTTTCGCTTACCGGATACTTCGGTCGTCGGCCCGGATGCGTCGCTCGTAACGCAGGAGTCCTGGGAAAAGCTCACTGCCAAACAGCGCGAGCGTTTCTTTCCCGGCGCACCTGCGGTTGCGATTGAGCTTTGCTCCGATAGCGACAGCCCTGTGGAGCTGCGTGCCAAGCTGGAGAGCATCCGTCGAGCCGGCGCGTCGTACCGTCGTGCTCGTCGATCCGTATCGCAACACGATTTGGGCGGACGGCACGCCGCCGGCAAACTTCGACCTCGATTTCCGGGCGCTCTTCGAATAACGCTATTGCCGCAGCGCTACCCGCGACGGATAGATCGGACGGTTGATAATCCGTTCCAGCGTAGAAGCCGGCGCACTTAACGCCATCTCCGCAAAGCGCGTAAAAGCCTCGCGCGTCGCTTCTCCTTCTGCATAGCGCTCGTTACGCTCCATTTCGATCCGCCCGCTGACCGGCAAAAGGCGCACGAAGCGCCCGCGGTCATCCTCATCGATCTCAACGAGACTCGCGTCGGCAAAGATGCGCAGCGCGGCGGTCACGTGACGATCGCGGATTCGATCGTTATCTAAGAGTCCGGCAATCTCGGCATCGCCGCCGTGTACGATCGCTGAAGGGCCACGCGCCAATCGTTTGAGGCTTCCGTAAATCTCGCGCAGCAGGCCGATCGGCGGCGCGTCGAGATCGATCAAATATTCGTTGAGCGCGCGGTCTTTATGCCCGTAGAGCAGGTGAACGTTTGCGGGAGCCCCGTTACGCCCGGCGCGGCCGGCCTGTTGATTGAATTCGCCGAAGTCGAAGTTGAGATGGTAGAGTACGACGTCGGCAACGTCGGGCAGGTCGATGCCTTCGCCGAACGCCGACGTCGCGATGACGACGCGTAAGGCGCCATCGCGAAAGAGGCGTTCCACTTCGAGACGATCGCGGTTCGGCATTTTGGCGTGGTAAAACATCACTTCGTCGCCGAGCTCTTTGCGCAGCCGTTTCGCGACCGTCGTCGCCTCGCCGCGCGAGTTGCAGTAGACGATGCATTTGCCGCGATTTTCCTTGGATCGAAGCAGCTCGACGAGATATCGGTGCTTGTCGCGCGTCCCGCGCGCGTCGACGACGTTTAGATTTTCACGAATGGTCGGATCGATCACCCACGTCTCGATGCCGAGCTCTTGACGAATACGACGAAAGGCATCGTCGGCGGCCGTGGCCGTAAGTGCGAGCACTTGGGGATTACCGAGCGCGGCAACCGTGGCCGCAAGCTGCGCGTAGGCCGGCCGGTGGCGCGATTCGTGGACGTGGTGCGCCTCGTCAATGACCGCAAGTGAAGGTCTGCTCTCCCCAACGAACGCGGCATGATGGAACTCGAGAAATTCCGGTGTGGAGAGGATGACGTCCCATGAGCCGCTCGCGAGCGCCGCAAAAAGCTCTTCACGTTCGTCGTTATCGATCGAGCCGTTCGCGCGAAAGCACCGCAAGCCGAGCGGCTCGAGCGTGCGCCGCACCGCCTCGTATTGGTCGTTGGCCAGCGCTCGGAGCGGATAGATCACGAGCGTCTTGCCCTTGTCGCAAAAGGCGCGCATCGCGGCAGCGAATTGAAAGCAGAACGACTTGCCGCGACCGGTACCCATCACCGCGAGCGTGTTCCTTTCGGCATCTATTCGTTCGAGCACCGCGCGCTGTGCGTCGTGCGGAACCGCTTCGCCGATCAATGCCGAACGCACGCGCGCGGCCGTCTCGCCGCGATCGCCATCCGACGGCATCGCGTGCGGTTTCTCGCGACGGCGCCCGGGCGCCCCGCCGGCTCGCTCGACGAAAATATTGACCCCGCGATGTTTCGCCTCACCCAAACCAGCCTGCCCCGAGCGGAGTCGAGCGGAAGGACCACCCGTCAACGATGCGACGCGTGCCGTGTATCGAACGCCCTCATCCAGCCGCGGCGCGATATGCGCGGCGAGCCGCTTGTTGAAAAAGCCGAGTTGCAGATCGCCGTAATGGACGGCGATAGCATTGGCGTCGTGCGGATTGTTTGGCTGGCGCAGCAGCTGCAATGGCGCGCCGGCATGGAGACCGGCAATAATATCTTGCCGGCCTTCGAATGAGACGCCGGCTATTTTCGTGTGAAAGTGCGGCGCGTCGCCGATCGTCGAATACGGATCGGTCAGGAATCGATCGGCCTGCGCAAAAAGACGGTCGACGACGTTACCTGCCATGTCGTCGCCGTCGCTCCGATGGGCCGTAGGTAGCGCGGAGAGTGCGGCGAGCGCGGCTTCGAAGGCAACCTCCGATGCGGTCGGAGGCGGTAACGTCTTAGTGGCCGGTGCCTTCTTCGGGGCGTTCAGGTTCCCCTGAGCCATCTTCGAGGTTGAGCGCGATCTCTTCGTGGCCTTGCTCCAGCGCCGCATCGTGCAACCCCGCCTCCTGCGCGTCGAGCGGATCGATCACCTCTTCACCCGCGTACGGCTCTTCGAGCGCTACGCCGGTGCTCGCATCGGTGCGTTTTTTCCGATAGCGCGGTGCGGTACCGGGTGCAATCGTGCGCGATGCCTTCGCCTTCTGGCGGCGTTCGCGGCGCGCGGCGACGATGTCCTCACGTGCGACGCCGCTGCGGCTCTGCAGCGCGGTCGATTCCGAGCGGGAACGCGACGTGACCGTCCGATCGTGAGCGAGACCGGCACGGCGCCGGCGTGCGGCCGCCTCGAGCTGACGCTTGCGAAAGACGAGCACGAGCGGCGCGGAGTAGAAGATCGAGTGGTAACCGCCCGAGCAGATGCCGACGAGCAGCGCGAAGGCAAAGTTCTTGAGGCTGGCGCCGCCGAGCGCGAGCAGAGCGACGAGCGTGATGACGACGGTCGCAAGCGTGTTGAACGAACGCGTCATCGTCTGCTTGATGGATTCGTTGACGATGGTCTCGTACGCCGCCCCGGCCATCAGCTTGGTGTTTTCGCGTATTCGGTCCAAGATGACGATCGTATCCATGACGGAATAGCCGATGACGGTCAAGACGGCTGCGAGAAACGCGTCGTCGGCGCGCCGGTCGGCAAGCGCGTAGATGCCGATCATCATCAGCGCGTCGCGCACGAGCGCGACGACGGTGACCAAGCCGAAAATATAGTTCCAACCGAACCGGAATGCGATGTAAATGAACTGAATGCTGAGCGCAATCACGAGCGCCCACAGCGCTTTGGTGAGATACTCGCGGCCCAGTGAGGGACCGACCGAGGTAATCTGCGAGGCGGCACGGTCGACCGGTGCGACCGTATTGAGCGCCGCCCAGACGGGCGCAGAGTTATTCGCGAATGCGGTCTGCGTTTGGATGACGAAGCCCTTGCCGTCGGAGCCGGCGGTCGTTACGGACTCTTCGGTCATGCCGAGGCTCGAGAGCGCCTGCTTAACTTTGTCCGCCGTCGTCGGTTCGGTGAACTTCACCGCGATGTCCGTACCGCCGGTGAACGAGAGCCCGAGCCGCAACATGCGATTAGCGTGGAAGCCGTCGCCACCCGCGAAGCCGTGGTAGATCATCGCTCCTAGTCCGAGAGCGATAATGATATACGAAATGGTTGAAACGACGCGGAACCAGCCGACGATATTCCAGTTGAGACGGCGGAATAACATGCGTTACGCCTCCGACCCGGCCGTCTTGGCGAAGATTCCGATCTCCGAGCGGCGCACGCCGTAGAGCTCGGGCGCGGTAAGTACCCCGTTGTCGACCAGAACGTCGACGAAGAACCGGGTGATGAAGACCGCGGTCACGAGCGAAACCACGGTTCCCCAAAAGAGCGTAAAGGCGAAGCCCTTGACGGTTCCGGTGCCGAGCATGTACAGCACGCCCGCACCGACGATCGTCGTAAAGTGGCTATCGAAGACCGCCGAAAATGCGCGCTGGAATCCGACGCGCACCGCAGCGCGCATCGTCTTGCCGTTCCAAAGCTCTTCCTTGATGCGCTCGAAGATCAGGACGTTCGCATCCACGGCCATGCCGATCGAGAGCACGAAGCCGGCAATACCGGGCAGCGTGAGCGTCGCATGGGAGACCGCCAGAATCGCCATCATTACGAGCACGTAGATTGCCAGTGCCACATCGGCGAGGAGACCCGGCAGACGGTAGATCAGGATCATGAAGATCAGCACCAGCCCGAGACCGAGCGCGGCCGCGCGCATGGATTGAACGAGGTCGAGCTTGCCGAGCGTCGGCCCGATCGTCTCCTTTTCGATGATCGTAATCCGCGCGGGCAGGGCGCCGGCGTTGAGCTCGTTGGCGAGCGTGATCGTCTCTTCTTGAGTAAACTGCCCGGTGATTTGACCGCTGTCGTAGATCGGGCTCTGAATGATCGGCGCCGAAAGGTAGCGACGATCGAGGAAGATTCCGAGCGGCTTGCCGACGTTGGCGGTCGTCAGTTTTCCGAAGCGCGCCGGATCCTTGGTCTGAAATGTGATGTTGGGGCGGCCGGCTTGATCGTAGCTCGCCTGCGCCGCTTTTAGATCCTTACCGGAGTAGACGACGTCGCCGCTCAGTTTGTACGCCGTTTCCGCTATGAACTGTTCCGCCACGGCGCGCTCTTTCGGCGAAAGGTTCGGCTGCGCGAGCTGGGCCAGATACGCATCCGCCTTCTGCACGACGTCCAACGGCATGATCTTATATTCGAGGACGGCGACCTGCTTGAGTACCTGCTCGGCCTGATCGGGATTCTTCACGGCGGGAAGCTCGACCAGAATCCGATCGACGCCGACGTTGCTGATGGACGGTTCGGCGACGCCCAAGCCGTTGATGCGCCGGTCGATGACCTCACGCGTCTGCGCTTGAATTTGCGGCGTGATCTGCGGCACCTCGGCAGTAGGATTGAGCTGCAGCAAGAGCCGCGCGCCGCCCTGTAAATCGAGACCCAAGTGGATCGTCTTCTGTACGGGGATCACCGCGTAGATCGAGAGCGCGCACACAGCGAGTATGACCAGCGCCTTGAACGGCGCCTTCCAGTTATTCCAGTTCATTGGAGCCGTCGGAGCTTAGCCCTCGACGGGCGCCGGGCCTGCCGCGGGCTTCCAAAGGCGCCGGCCGATGCCGAGCAGGCCGACGATTGCCGCCGCTGCCACCAGACTCCAGAGCCAGCCTTGGAGCGTGCGTCCGTAGACGAAACCGCCGGCGGCGAAGAGCGCGCCGTAGACCGAAGCCAGCCCGAGTACCCAGCCCGCCAGCGCAAGCGGCATCGAGTCGGGCGATGCGGGCAGCCCGTTCTCGCGCCGCACGCGCGCCCACCCCGGACCGGCCGGACGAACCCGCGCATAAAATGCCGCCAGAACCTGCGGATCGACCGGCGGCGTGCAATACGTCACGACGATCCAGACCACCGTCGTCACCGCGATCGTGGTCAAGAGCACGGTCGTCGTGTCGACGGTGTGCCCGAACTTCCCGGCGACGAAAAAGGCGAGCGAGACGACGAACGATGCCGCCATCGCGCTGACCTCGCTCCAGGCGTTGATGCGCCACCAGAACCAGCGCAGCAGATAGATCAGTCCCGTTCCCGCGCCGATCGAGAGCAGTAGATTGAAGGCGTTATGCGCGTTGTCGAGCGCCATCGTGAAGAGCACTCCGAGCACCATCAAGAGCGCCGTCACGATGCGGCCCATTGAAACCAGCTCGCGCTGACCGGCCTCGGGACGGATAAAGCGCTGATAAAAGTCGTG
>JAFAOZ010000254.1 GCA_019247395.1 Vulcanimicrobiota bacterium
CACGCGATGACTTGCGGCGCGAACGCCTCATTGATTTCCATCACGGCCAAATCGCCGGCAGAAACCCCCGCTCCCTCCAGCGCTTTCGGAATCGAAAACGCGGGCCCGATCCCCATGATCGCCGGGTCCACTCCGACGACACTTGCCGATATCAGGCGCCCGATCCACGGCACTCCATCGCGTTCGGCGCGCTCGCGGGTCGTCATCACGACCGCCGCGGCCCCGTCGGTGATTCCGCTGGCATTGCCGGGCGTGACGACGCCGTCCTTGACGAAGCGCGCGGGCAGCTTGCCGAGCTTCTCCATCGTCAATCCTTGCCGCGGGCCTTCGTCACGCTCCACGCGCACGGAGGTGCCCTTCGGACCCGGAACGTCCACGGGCACGATCTCCTCGGCGAAATAGCCGCTGCTTTGCGCGGCGAGCGCGCGCTCTTGGCTCGCCAATGCGAACTCGTCGCAGGCTTCGCGGGCAACGCCGTACTTCTTCGCGAGATTCTCGGCGGTAATCGCCATCGGAGTGTTGCCGTACGAATCGGTGAGCGCCGTCCAGAGAGAATCCTCGAATGCGACGTTTTGGCCGAGATGAAATCCTTTGCGCGCACCCCGCACCACGTGCGGCGCTTGACTCATGTTCTCGGTTCCTCCGGCGAGCGCGTAGCTCGCGCTTCCGAGCGCCAGCGATTGGGCGGCGGAGAGGATCGCCTGCAGACCCGAACCGCAGAGCCGGTTCACCACCAGCGCCGGAACGCCGACTGGAACACCGGTCTTCAGGCCGACGTGGCGGGCAAGATAAATCGCGTCCGCGCTCGACTGGATCACGTTGCCGAAAACGACTTCGTCGATCGCATCGGGCGCGACGCCGCTGCGAGCGATTGCCGCGCCGGCCGCCGCGACGGCGAGGTCGGTCGCCGTGAGATCGGAAAGCGCGCCGCCCAAATTGCCGAACGGCGTTCGGGCGCCGGCGAGCACGACGATATCAATATCTTTAAATACGACGCTCATATGGCGGCTGAGTATTCCGCGGATGCGCAGCTTCGTCCCGGCAGGCGCGACCGCCGATAGTCACAAAGCGACGAGTATGCCCAATCGACCCTCCGCGGCGACCCTCGACGCCCGCTCGCTTTCCCCGGCCAAAAAGACCGAGCAAATCGTCGACTCGTTCGATAAGCTTCAGATCGGCAGCGCGCTCGAGATCAACGAAGAGACCGATCCGCGCGCGTTGCGCAACGAGATGACGCAGCTGCGTCCCGGACGCTTTTCCTGGGATGCGCGCAATCTCGGCGGCAATCGCTGGACGGTTCGGCTGGAGCGAATCGACGAAAACGCCGACGGCGAGGCGTTTCTCACGCACGTACCGGCCTTCATGCCGGCCAAAGCGGGCACAATGCGCGATCTCGCGTCGCAGATGGGCGAGCGTACCTACCGCGCCGGTGAAACGATCTTCGACGAAGGCGAAGCGTGGCCGTATCTGGGCATCGTCAAGCACGGCAAAGTGATCTACACCCTGCTCTCACCCGACGGAAAGACGCACACGATCGGCGAGCGATTGACGCACGATACGCTCAACGAAAGTGGCACGTTTGACGGCGGCGGCGCCACGACGCGCGCCGAAGCGCTCACCGATGCAACGGTCGTAACGCTGCCGAGCGAAGCGGTCATGCACGCGGTGCGCAGCGACGCCGAACTGGCGCTCGGCTTTCTGATCGCATCGTCGCAAGCGCGACGCCGGTCGATCGATACGATCGCCGATCTCGCCTTCGCGCACGTGCTGCAGCGTGTCGCGAAGTTCTTGCTCGGATACGCGCGCGCGTCGGTCGGCATGGCGCGCGGCCTGCCCGGCGTGGAGAATCTGTCGCAAGCGCAGATCGCGGCCGCCGCGGGCACCGTGCGCGATATGGCGGCTCGCGCGTTGCTGCGGTTGAAGAATTCCGGAGCGCTGGAGCTCGATCGCGGCCGCGTGCGGGCGATCGATCGCGCCCGCTTAGAGGCCTTCGCTCACAACGTCGAGGCGCCGCCGGTTTAGCGGCGCCTACCGCGCGCGGTTATATTCGGTAAACGCTTGCCGAAGCGTTAGGATCGACCAGCGCCGGGTGGACGCGCGGTCCCGTGCACATGATCGAATCGTGGCCCATCTCGACCTTGATGCGCGCAACCTCTCCGCCCATGACGTCCTCAACGGCGCAGCCTTGCACCTTGTTCGGGAAGCGCGCCATGATGACGTAACGTCCCGGCTCCAGCGTCAGATCGGTAAAGAAGCCGCGATCGTTGGTCTGCAGCGTCATAATGTGGTTCGGCCCCTTCTCCAGGTAGGGGCTGCGATAGTAGTAAAGCGTCGCGTGCGGTATCGGCTGGCCGCTCTTAACGTCAACCACGGTGCCGGAGAGCCCGGCCGGCTCATCGGCCAATGCGACGGTGCCGAAAGAGCCGGCGAGCGCGAGCATGATTGCTAAAGTCTTCATGCGTCCGGTTATTCCCCGGACCGGGCCGTTGTTAGACCGACTCGAGTGCGGCCGTCTCGTCGGCCGCCGTTTGCAAGTCGAAGGCCGCCCGCTTACTCTTCGCTGCGGCATCCGCGAGCGGCTGATCGGGAACTTGCTTGGGCTTCTGCAACACGTCGCGGCCTTTGCGCACTGCACCGAGCGCACCGGCGAGCCGGTTCTCCATCTCCGCAAGGACATCGGCGGCATAACGATCCGCGCCCTCGCGCACGTCCCGCGCGCGCTCCTCGGCCTCACGCAAGACGACGTCCGCCGTCGTGCGCGCACGCTGCACGATCTCGTTATCGTCAACGAGCTCCTCGTGCTTGCTGGCAGCCTCATCTACGATTGCTTGCGCCTTCTCTTGCGCCGCGCGCAGCATCCGCTCGTGATCCTTGGCGATGATCTTCGCGCGCCCGACCTCCTCGGGCAACGAGGCCCGAATCTTCTCGACCAGCTCGATCAGTCGTTCCTCGGAAAGGATCCGATAACCGGCGGGGAGCCACGTTCCTTCGTGAACATATGCTTCGAGCTTATCCAACACGCGATAGACCGACATTGCTACCTCCGTTGCAAGTGTGTGCGTTTCTCCGCCATGAGGCGGAGCACCGGTTCGGGGACGAATGCGGCGACGTCGCCGCCCAGAAAGAAAACTTCTTTAACGAGGCTCGAGCTGACGAACGAGTATCGTTGATCCGACATCAAGAAGAGCGTGTCGGCGTCCGAAAGAGAGCGGTTCATTAACGCCGCCGACATCTCGCTTTCAAAATCGGAGATGACGCGCAGGCCTTTGACGATCACATCCGCCTGCGCCGCGCGCACGTAATCGGCCAGCAATCCGCGAAAATGCTCGACGCGGACGTTATCGAGCCCGGCGACGCTCGCCGTCAGCATTTTTTCGCGTTCTTCGAGGGAAAACATCGGCGCGCGCTTTTGGGGATTGACGACGGTGGCGACGACGAGTGCTCCGAAACAGCGTGCCGCGCGCTCGATGACGTCGAGATGCCCGTTCGTCGGCGGATCGAAGGATCCGGGATAAACGGCGCGCGTCACGCGCAGGGGCTTACCGTTCGTCAAGCTTCCGGTGCCAGGAAAGCGAGCGCGACATCGCCGTAGACTTCTTCGCGCACCGACCGATACCCGGGTATGTCCGGCAGGATCCGCTTGGCCGCGTGTTCGTAAACGACGAGCGCGTCTGGTGCGAGCAAGCTGCGCTCGCGCATTAGCCGAAAGAGCTGAAGCGGCACGGGATCGGCGTAGGGCGGATCGAGATAGACGATATCGAACGGCCCCTCGAGCCGGTAAAGCGCGCGCTCGGCCGGCGCCGGAAAGACCGTCACGATGCCCTCGATGCCCAGATTCTTTGCCGCTTCTTCGATGGCGTGCGCGATGTCGCGCTGGCCCTCAACCGAAACGACGCGCGCGGCCCCGCGCGAGGCTGCTTCGAATCCGATCGCGCCGGTGCCGGCGAAGAGATCGAGCACGCGCGAGCCTTCGATCCGATTCATTAAAATCGAGAAGAGCGACTCCTTGACGCGTCCGGGCGTCGGCCGTACCTGGGTGCCCTTAGGCGAGCGCAGCTTCCGGCTGCCGAGCTGCCCGCCGGTGATTTTTGGCATCGCTTAAAACCTATGCGGTCCCAGCGGCGTCATAGCCGGCCGCAACCACGACGTGTCGCCGAGCCACTCGTAGCGGACCGTTGAGTACGGAACCGTGCCGTACGAGAGCAGCCGATCGTGAAAGCTGCGCTGATTGAACGATGCGCCTTCGCGGTTTGCCACCAGCGTCTGCAGCGTCTCGATCTGCGTCTTGCCGATCTGATAGTCGATCGCCTGGCCGGGATCCATCGCAAACCGCGTCGCTTCACCCCGCGCCGTATCGTAGTCGATGCCTGCATTCTTTTCAAAATATGCGATCGCCGCGGGAAGGGACATCGCGCCGGTCGCCAAGCCGACGTCGACGCCGATGCGCGTCGCGCGATGCCGCATCAGATGAATGACTTGCTTGCGCGCGCCCGGATCGTCGTCGTAGAGGCCCCCACGCATCAGCATCTCTTCGCCGTAAAAGGCCCAACCCTCGGCAAAGACGCCGTCACCCTGCACGTGGCGCACGTAATCCGGATTATGGTACGCGATGCTGAACTGCATAAAGTGACCGGGAATGCCTTCATGTCCGAGCAGCGGAAGCACCGACTGCCGCGCCTGCTGTACGAAAAAGCTTTGGTTGCTCGGGCTGAAGTCCGGAACGAAATAGAAGCCTTGCGGGTCTTTTGAGAACATACCGGGCGGATTCATGAAGCCGCCCGGATAGGTCGCAGCCAAAGCCTTCGGAACTTCGACGATATGAAACGGTCCGAGGTATGACGGAATCGTCACGATTTGATGCGAGTTGATGAACGCGATAATCTTAGCGAGGCTCTGCTCGTAGTACGACAAGAACGCCGCTTTGGTCGAAAACGCGGGCGCCGGCGATGGAGAGGGCAAGGCGGCGTCACGCGCATTCTCCCACATCTCGAGCGTACGGTCGCGCGCCAACTCTAGACGGCCGATCTCCGCAACTTGGCCCGAATCGAACGGCAGCATCAGTACGCGCCGCAGAAACCAATCGTACTGCTTTCGGCCGACCGCGAAGCCTCCGGCATGAAACGTGGCCACGCGGCCGTCCAGCCAGGTGCGGTATCCGCGCAGTGCGCGCAATGCGACCGCCTGCGCTTGGGCGAGATCGCTGCGCGTCTGCGCCGAGGTATCGCGCGCGACCTCGTCGAGCGTCGTGGTGTAGAGCGAGTCGCCGTCGCGGATGTCTTCGGATGCGATTTGGGCGAACTCGCGAACGGTATCGGTTGAGTTCGCGCGTCCCTGTTCCAGCACGCGCGGGCAGGCGCGCAGCCGCGCGATGGCGGCACGCACGCGAACTTCATCGTTTGCATACTGCCGTTTGACGATCGAAAAAATACCGTTGCTGCACTCGCCTTCGTAAATGCTCGGGTTGCGCTGCAATCCGCGCAGCACCGTCCGCTGCCACCAGTCGGACTCGATGTCCGAGCGAATGAGCAGATAATCGACGTAGGTATGCGCGTCCGTGCCGGCTGGGGGCTCGAGCGCGCTCAACTCGTTACGAAACCCGCGCAACTTTTTCATTTCGGCGGCTTGGGTGGCGGGCGAATAATCGGCGAGCCGGTCGTCGTAGGTGTGAATGCCGGCGTCGGTCGCCGACGTCGGGCTCTCTTGGTACGACCAATCCATGTACGCGCGCTCGAGCGCGACGAGCCGCTGCTGATAATCGGACGGCGCCGTCGCCGCCGGGGGCGCGGCGCCGAAGAGCAGCACGCCGGCGGCCGCCACGGCGAAAAGTCTGCGCATCAGCGTGCTTCCGCCGGCGCGGGCAAGAGCTCGAGCAACTCTTTGAAATCGGCGATCGTGTGTAGTGGGCGCGGCTGGTCGGGCGGAAACTGTTTCCGCTCCCAATTCATCCAAACGCTGCCGATGCCGGCCCGCTGCGCGCCGGCGACGTCGCCGTACGGATCATCGCCAACGTACCACGTGCGATCCGGCTCGGTGCCGAGCACTTCGAGCAGTCGTTCGAACGATCCAAGCGCAGGCTTTTGAACCCCGATCTCGCTGCTGACGAGGACCGTTCCGCGAAATCCGGCCTGTTCGGCTTTGCGAAGTTGAAGTGGGTTCCATCCGTTGCTCAGCACTGCGACGGCGATGCCGCGCTCGCGTAATCCGTCGAGCATCGGCTGCACGCCAGGGAGCGGGACGACGAACTCCTCCACCATCTCCACGCTGCTGCGGCGAAAGATTTCGGCGTAGCGCTCCGAGGGCTCCAAGGCGTGCACGCTGACAAATTCGGCGACGGCACCGTCGATGGAAAATTCACCACGCCGCTGGCGCGCCAGTAACGCATCGACGCCGTCAATCTCGTCTGCCAGCGTGCCGACCGTGCG
>JAFAOZ010000286.1 GCA_019247395.1 Vulcanimicrobiota bacterium
ACCGCCCTGCGCGCTCTGCCGATTTGACGACATTGCGCAGCAGCGCGACGTTGGTCACCGGTCCGACTCCGCCCGGCACCGGTGTAATTGCGCCGGCAACCGTGACGGCGCTTTCGAAATCGACATCGCCTGTAAGCACGCCGTCGACGAGCGTCGTACCGACATCGATGACTGTTGCCCCAGGCGCTAAATCCTCACCGCGAATCAAACCGGGAGCACCTGCTGCGACGACGACTATCTCCGCCATTTTGACGTACGGCTGCAGCGAGCCGGATTCTTTGTGAAGGATCGTTACGCTCGCGTCTTGTGCCAGCATGAGCATGGCGACGGGCGCACCGACGACGATCGATCGTCCGATCATGACCGCGCGCCGTCCGCGCAAGGGCCAATGCGGGCTGCGCTCGAGTAACAGCATGACGGCTGCGGGCGTCGCAGGAACGAATTCCGTTCCGCTACCAAACGCCAAGTGGCCTTGATTGGTCGGATGCGTACCGTCGACGTCCTTGACTGCCGGCATTGCGTCAGCGATTTCTCGAATCGCCAGGTGCGGTGGAAGCGGTTGCTGCAGCATAACGCCGTGCACGTGCTCGTCGCTCGCAAGCGCGTGGAGTCGCGCCCGAACGTCGGCGGCCGTTGCTTGCGCTGAAAGCCGATCCACTGCAACGTCAACGCCTACGCGGTTCCCGGTGCGCTCGAGATTTCGCACGTATGCCAAGCTGGATTCATTCTCTCCGACAAAAACCACACTCAATTTCGGGTGAATTCCGGCGTCGCGCAGCGCCGACGTACGCGCCATCAGCTCGGTGCGCAAATCGGCAGCGAGGCTTCTTCCGTCGAGAATCAAGGCGGCCACGCCGTCGGCGTTTCGTTCGCGGAAGGATAGGAACCTAGTGGACAGGACACTACTGCCGCCCGCCGATATAACGTGGCGGAATGTCCCGCTACGTCATCTGGGCAATCGCGGCCGTCGCATTGGCGATCGCGTTCATCGTGCTCGCACCGTTTTTTGCCTCTCCAACGACGCATGCCGCCGGTCCGCAAAGCCTCGCCGGCATGGCGGCGCCGGTCTTCGAGTTGCGTGACGATCGCGGCGCTGCGGTCTCACTGGCGCAATATCGCGGACGAGTCGTCGTAATGAACTTATGGGCCTCGTGGTGTCCTCCGTGCCGTGCCGAGATGCCGGATTTGCAGCGCCTAGCTGACGCGTATGCAGGTCGCCGCATCGTAATCATCGGCGTGAACGAGGGCGAATCGGCGCAGCGCGCTCGCGCCTTTGCCGGCTCGCTGCAGATTCGATTCCCGATCTGGATCGATGCCTCACAGCAATACGGCCGCACCTATGCTGCGCTCGGCTTGCCTACTACCGTCATTCTCGACTCAAAGGGTGTCGTGCTGCGCGGTTTCGACGGACCGTTGACGTTCGCTCAAATGCAAACGGCGGTCGCGCCGCTGATGCGGCCGCATTGACGGCGACAATTGCGGTGACGGTGACGCTCGTTGCTGCGGTCGTCATCGAGCTGATTATGCCGGGAAGAGCGGCCTATCACGCGGGCTGGTATAACGTGGCGATCGCGGCGCTTGCGATCGTCGGTTTGATCTCGGGCCGCCGGTTGATACGCCGCACGCCGGATAGACTCGTGAAGTTCGCCGTCACTGCGCTGATTGCCGGCGGTGCAATCGTCGCGTTAGCGGGAGTCGCCAGCGGCCTGCTGGCGCCCGACGACCAAACGTTTACCGGCGCTCCCGGGCAGCGGCTGCGCGTCGAGTCGCTCGGCATTCTGGTTTTTCCGCTGGCGTCGGGTGACGGCGCCACGTCCGCCGCCGTCACGCTCGAACGGCCGTTGCAGCGCACCGTCACGATTGGGGCGCGTCCGTACTATGCCGGTAACTTCGTCCTTCGCGCGATGCCGCGGGACGTTGCGTACGTCGAGGCGCGCGATTTGCGCGGTAATCGTTTGACCGTGACACAGCCTACCGGCTCGGTCTTTCTTTCACCGGTACTCTTGATGGAACATCGGCAGACGATTGCGGGATTGGATCTTCCGTATGACTCGTTCAGCGTGCCGGCGGCGCAGCGGGTCGTGAAAGCCGTGATGTTCACGGCGGCGCAAGCGGCGATGCTGCTGCGCGGCGGCGCCGCGCTCGGTGAGCCGGCGGTGCTCTTCGCCGTCGACGACGAGAACCAGCGGCCCGTCGCAAACGCGATTGCGCTCAGCGCCGGCGGCCGCGCCGTGCGCGCGGGCGGCCTGATCTTGCGCGGTGAGGTAGTAACGTATCCTGCCGTCGCAGTCGCTGCGACGCCGAACCTCGTTGCGACAATATTCGGCGCGCTGCTTGCACTCGGCGGCCTTATCGGCGCGACCGTGAGTTGGTGGACGCGCCACTCGGCTCCCCCGCGACAATCGCTCGAACGTTCCTAAGCACGATGCTGCCTTCGGATAACTCGATACCTTTGGGCGGAAGCACATAGATCGACGTGAGGCGCGACGCGCGCGTGCCGATCGGGAACCGAACCGCAACGGTCCGCCAACCGGTTTCGCCGAGTTCCGTCGCGTCCACCAGCACGTCTTCGTTGATTTCGTTGCGCACCGCGACGCGCAGACGCGCGTCGCTGCCGTCGTCCTGCAGATCGAACGTGACGCCAATCGTCCCGGCCGGCAGCGGAACGTCGGCGGCGGCGTATGCGGCCCGTTCGCCGTTTCCGAAGGAGTACGAGAGCCGCACGCAGCTGCCGCAGCCCGCATCGCGCAGCACGGAGCCCATTCCGCCGCGGCGCGCCGTCAAAAAATGCGCGTGGTCCGCAAACGCCAGTGCGACTTCGTGCGATCCGACGGTCACGCGAGTCGTGGCGGTCGTATCGCCGATGCGCACGCCGACGGTCGCATCGTGCGCGCCCGCGCGGAAGCGGCCCACGGCGTCGATCCTGCCCGCGCTCGAAGTCCATCGAAGCAGCGGCGGAAGGGCGAGCGGATAGCCGTGCGCGTCGTAGGCTTGCGCCCGCAGCGCGATCGTCGCATTCGGATCGACGTTCGGCTGCGCCGGGAGTATTTTGCTGCGCGCGGGCGTCGCATCAATTTCGATCGGCACGATGCCGCTCACGCCGCCGGCGCGAAGAACGAGACGCCCGCTGCCTGGATGGAGCGCAACGAACGTATCGCCGCGCAGGTAGCCCAGGCGCGCCGGCTCGACGCTCGATCGTATGTCGGCTGCGCCCGCGGCAACGCGATAGCTTGCATCCACCGCAGCGATGCGCAGGGGAATCTGCGCTCCGTCGAGGCCGCGCAGGATACCCGGCCGCGCTACGAGCCGCACGGGCGGCCCGGCGGGCGCCG
>JAFAOZ010000299.1 GCA_019247395.1 Vulcanimicrobiota bacterium
CATTCTATCTCTGTGCGGCGGTCGCGAAGCCGATGATGAAGCAGCGCTCCGGCTCGATCGTGCTCGTGACGAGCATCGTCGGCATGATCGGAAATGCGGGCCAGGCGGCGTACTCCGCCTCGAAGGCCGGACTTATCGGGCTCTGCAAATCGGTGGCAAAGGAGTTGGGTTCGAGGAATATAAGAGTCAACGCCGTCGCGCCGGGTCTCATCGAGACCGCCATGACCGAGACCATGCCCGACGCCGCCAGGGAATATTTGATCAAGCAAGCCGCTCTCGGCCGAGCCGGGACGCCCGAGGACGTCAGCAGAGTCGTAGCCTTCCTGTGCTCCGACGATGCGGGATTCATCACCGGACAGACGCTCGTAGTCGATGGCGGCATCTTGATGTGAGTCGTAAAAGGAGACGTAATGTCCACCACCTTCGATAAAGTAAAGAAGATCATCGTCGAGCAGCTGGGCGTCGACGAGTCCGAAGTGACGCCAGAAGCATCGATCACCGACGATCTCGGTGCCGATTCGCTCGACCAAGTCGAGCTGGTGATGGCATTCGAGACCGAGTTCAATATCGATATTCCCGACGAGGAAGCGGAGAAGATCAAAACCGTCGGCGACGCGGTGAAGCGCATCGACGAGACGACGGCGGGCTCTTCAACCTCCTAGCACGATTTGTTCGACCAACTCCAGGAACGCCTCGGCGCAATTTTCGAGCGCCTAAGCGGGCGCGGGCGGATTACCGAAGGCGAAGTCAACGAAGCGCTTCGCGAAGTTCGCGTTGCGCTGCTCGAGGCCGACGTATCGCTGGGCGCTGCGAAGGCGTTCGTCAACCGCGTTAAGGAACGCGCCGTCGGCGCCAACGTTATGGAATCGTTGACGCCGGCGCAAACGATTGTCAAAACCGTTTATGACGAACTTGTCGAGCTCTTAGGGCCGTCAACCGGCTCCGGCAAGGCGCGGCTGCAATTCTCCGACGCGCCACCCTCGATTTTGATGCTGGTAGGTCTGCAAGGCTCCGGAAAGACCACGCAAGCCGGCAAGTTGGCCTTGCGCCTGAAAGAACAAGGGCGCCGGTCGCTCTTGATTGCGGCGGACGTTTATCGTCCCGCGGCAATCGAGCAGCTCAAGACGCTCGGCAAACAGATCGCGCTGCCCGTATTTGAACTCGGCACCGCAGATCCGGTGCGTATCGTGCGCGACGGAATTGCGGAAGCAAAACGGCTCGGCATCTCGACGGTCATCATCGATACCGCCGGCCGCTTGCAGATCGACGAGCCGCTGATGGAAGAGCTTGCGAAGATCAAATCGATTGCCCAGCCCTCTGAGATTCTCTTGATCGCCGATGCGATGACCGGACAAGAGGCGACAAACGTCGCGAAAGGCTTTCACGACCGGCTCGGAATCACCGGCGTTATTCTGACGAAGCTCGACGGCGACACGCGCGGCGGCGCGGCGCTTTCGATTCACAGCATCACGGGCGCCCCGATCAAGTTCATCGGCGTCGGCGAGAAATTGACCGCGCTCGAACCATTCTATCCGGAGCGTCTCGCATCGCGTATTCTCGGCATGGGCGATGCGCTCACCCTTATCGAAAAAACGCAGAGCCTGTACTCAGAAGAGCAGGCAAAGAAGCTCGAAGAAAAATTACTCAAGCAAACCTTCACGCTCGAAGATTTCCTCGACCAAATGCGCCAAGTCCGAAAACTCGGATCATTCACCGATCTGGTGAAGATGGTTCCCGGCTTATCGCGCGCGCTGCCGAAGAACTTCGAGGTTCCCGAGCGTGAGCTTGAGAAAGTCGAAGCAATTATTTGCTCGATGACTCGCGGGGAACGCCGCAATCCCGACGTCTTAAACGGTTCGCGCCGCAAGCGGATCGCTCGCGGCTCCGGCACGCAGGTCGCCGACGTGAACCGGCTCGTCAAACAGTTCGAACAAGCACGCCACATGGCCAAACACCTGACCAAAACCAGGCGGGGTAGATAAGAGAAGAGGAATGGTAAAAATTCGTTTGCGGCGCAGCGGCGCCAAAAAGCAACCAACGTACCGGTTCGTCGTCGCGGATGCTCGCGCGCCGCGCGACGGGCGATTCATTGAGATCTTGGGGCACTATAATCCGCGCACCGAGCCGCGAACCGTCGTCGTCGACGAAGAGAAGGCGCGCGCGTGGCTCGCCAAAGGGGCTCAGCCGTCCGATACGGTTCGCCGGCTTTTCGCTGAAAAGGGGCTCGTCGAACGCGGACCGATTCCGACGACGAAACGGAAGCCCAAGAGTGAACAGGGCGGCGCGTCGTGAGCTCGTTCGACGACGAATTCGGACTCTTTAGCGAGACCGTCGTCGACGAGCCCGAGCCATTCGATTCGGCCCGGGGTAAGCTCGGCCGCGAGGTTGAGCCCCGGCGGAAGGAAACGGTTCCGCGCAAGGAACCGCCGCCGGCTGCCCCTACGGCGAGCAGGCGTCCGTCGCGTCCGCCGTTTCGCCGCGAGCGGCGGCCGAGCGCGCCTTCGGGTGGTGATCCGTGGGCCGGACATCGCCGCGCAACCGAGCTCTTAGAGTTCCTGGCGCGTAAACTCGTGCAGAAGCCGGAATCCGTAACGGTCGAGCTTTTTATCGACGAAACCGCGCAGCCCGTCATCGAGCTCATCGTCGATCCGGAAGACATCGGCAAAGTCATCGGCCGCAGCGGACGCGTTGCCCAGGCGTTGCGCACCGTCGTTCGCGCCACGGCGGAGGGTCGCGTCGCCGTCGATATTCTCGATAGCGACGAGGCTGCGCAAGATTCCGAGGATACCGGAGAATGAGATAGCCGTCGGGCGTATTGCCGGCGCCTTCGGCGTTCGCGGCGAGCTTAAGTGCGACCCGACCGGTGCGGGTCGCACTGTTATTTCTGCCGGTGCAGAACTGCGCTGCCGGCAACCCGAGCTGCCGTCGGCGATACGCGTTGAGAGCGCTCGCACGCATAAGAACCGTTTGCTCATTCGTATCGCGGGTGTAAACGATCCGGCGGCCGCCGCTGCCTATGCGGGTGCGGTGCTCTTTGCGAACCGTAAGGAGATCCCGCTGCAAGCGGGGGAGTATTTCGACGACGATCTCATCGGGTGCGCCGTCTATGGCGAGGACGGTACTGCGTACGGCTCCGTCGCGCGCGTGGAGCACTATCCGGCCAGCGACATGCTCGTGATCGACGGACACATGGTTCCGATGGTCGGTGCGATCGTTACCGCCATCGACCTTGATGATCGGCGCATCGTCATCGATCCGCCCGAAGGTCTCTTCGAGTAAGTCTAGCTGTTGTCGGGATGGGCCGCGGCGTAGGCTAAAACGGCAGCGTTTACGGCGTTTTTAATCGTGGACGCTTTGCCGGTATGGTGCGCCAGCGTTGCACCGAAGCACGTGTAGACGAACAGGTCGAATTGATACTCCGTCTTGTGGTGGTCTGAGCTCGCGGCCAGCGTTCCGGTCGCTACGGTGTTGTCGCGATTGGATCCGCAGATCGTATCCGCGGATTGTTGGGGGTTGCCGGTTACCGCCGTCATCTGCGCGTTGTAATGCGTATTCATCGCGAAGAAGAGCTCGCGTGCCGCGTTCGTCAAATCGGTCGAGCCGATCGCGCCCGAAGCGGTCACGGGCGCCACGATCACTCCCCGCGACGGTTTCACGACGGGTCCCGGAGTCGCCGTGTGCGCGCCTTTATGCTTTCCGAAGACCGAGCTAACGATGCTCCCCAGGCCTTGAATCGGTACTTGCGCGCCGTTGGTAGACGTGGGCGCCGGCGTATTATTCGGTCGTGGCTGAACGTTTTCCGTACCGCGCCCAACGACGGCTAAGATTTGTTCGCGCGCGAGCAAGGATTGTGACGCTACGTCCGCCACGCTGCCGACCTGTGCCGTCTGCGAGAAGAGAATAACGCCGCTGTCCACGCTGACGACTTGCTCCACCACCGCAGCGCTGTCACCGACCGGCGTCACGTAGCCGCTAATGTAAAAGTCGGCGTGCGCCGTGTGCGCGTTGGTGAGGAAGTCGGCGCGCTTGATACCTTGAGGGACGGGCAGCACCGTAAGGCCGCCGGCGGCGCCCATCTCTTGGGCCAGGATTTGACCGATGGCAATACCGATGCGCGGATCGCTGCCGGTCTGCACGTCGAACGGATAGACGATCACGGTCGGCAATTGGTCGATTCCGGCCGGAGCCGGCGCCGCCGTCGGCACGGGTGGCGGCGGCGTGGCACCGAGCGCAAAAGCGAGCGACGAACTAATCAGCGCCGTCATGAGAAAGCGGCGCAGCAAACTTCTTTCAGGCATTCGCCGGCGTTTCTTCTGCGGCGGCGTCGGGATGTCCGGTCGGCCACGCGATGCTGTATTCGGCGCCGAAGAGAAAGATCGATCCGATGCAATAGAACCACAGAAGCAAGACGAGCGGGGCCGAGAGCGCGCCGTAGATGTGAGAAAAGTCGACGTGCGTCAGATAGGCGGCAAAGGCATATTGCACTGCCGGCCATGCAATCGCGACGACGGTCGCACCGCGCAGCGCGAAGCCCCACGAGATGCTTCGGTTCGGGAGCCAGCGATAGAGGACTAAGGCAACGATAAAAACGAGTGCGATGGAGATCAGATAGCCGAGAACGTGCGTGAAGCGGGCGGCGGGATCGTAAATGCCTACGACGCGGAAGGTAACCGAGAGCACGATCGGCAGCGCAATTGCAATGAGAAGTAGGATGCCGGTCACCGGCAGCATGACGAAGGAGAGCGCGAGATTGTGAACGAGCGGCCGTCCCTTTGGGACGTTGAGCGCTCGATCGAGCGCGTACGCCAGCCCCATGAATAAATTCTTCCCCGACCAAAGCAGGAAGGCCAGGGCGATTACGCTGGAGATGCCGCGCCCGTAAATATACGTGGTGAGGTTATTCACGATATAGTCGTGCAGCGTCGGTGCCAGCGCGTCGAAAAAAAGCATCGCGCGATGTTGCGATTCGGGAAAGACCAGCGTGATCGCGCTCAGCGCGAGAACGCTCAGCGGAAAAAGCGCGAAGATGGCGTTGAACGCCACCGATTGAGCGTGAAAAGCGCACCCGTCCCGAGCGAAGCGCACGATGGCTTCGCGAAACACGGAGATGAGTCGCTCCATTCCAAGCGGTATATCGGGGGAACGTGCCGCTATTCCCACCCGGCGCTGCCGTCACGATCGTCATCGACGGGCGCCCTCTGCGCGCGTATTCGCGCGCCTACGTCGCGAACGGGCGTGTCTTTGCGCCGGTGGATCCGCTGCTGACTCGCCTCGCCGAGCGCCTCTGGTTCGACGGCAATACGCTCGTCGTGCAACGCGACTCGCGTCGCATACGCGTGCCGATCCCGGGCGGCCCCGCGGCCGCTCTCGACGGAGCCTACATTGCCGCGGGACCGGCATTGCACCAGCTCGGCATTGCGGTACGTTACGATGGCCCGACGCATCGCCTGTTGGTGCGAGCGGGCGAACGTGAAAGCGTCGCGTCGCCGACACCATTCAATGCTGCTGCGCCAACGGTCGTACCCGCGCCCGTCTTTACCCCGTCGCCGCCGGTGACGCCGCGCCCGGTGTGGACCGGCTCGCCGATGCCGCGCCGAACGCCGCTCCCTTTTCCGCCGCCGCCAGAGCGTCTTTTTTAGCGTGCGGCGACGGCGCCGAGATCGAGCGATCCCAATCCTCGCGCGGAAACGTTACGCAACAGCGATTCGACCGCATCGACCACTGGCAGACGCTCGTGATGCGCGGCAGCCTGCATCAGCGTTGCATCCTTGTGCGCCATGTCGAGCGTCCATAAGGGATCGTAGGCCTCGTGCATCATCCGCTTGCCGCGACCGGTTATCTGTCCGCAGGCATTAAAAAAATCGAAGAGGCCGTACGCGCGCTCGCGGGTGAGCTCTTGCACTTCGGCGATTCTGAAAACGTCGTTCAGGCCGCCGATCACGGCAAGCATCATCGCGTTGCCCATCAACTTGAAGATCGCCGCATCTTCCGCGCGCTCGCCGACATATCGGAGATCGCTGCACATCGCTTCCAGAGCGGCACGGACGCGTTCGACGAGCGACGGGTCGCCGGAGACCAGCATGACGCCCGTCGCTTCGAGCGCCATCGGTGGTCCCATGAATACCGGCGCGTGAAGAAACGCGTATCCGTCGGCGGCGAGCCGCCGGGAACGCTCGGCAACACGCTGCGGCAAGACCGTCGTGTGATCGACGATCGGTGCCTCCTTTGCGATACCAGGCAGCGCGGCGTCGATAACGCTATCGACGCTGCCGTCGTCGCTCAAACAGAGGTGTATGCGCTCGGCGCCGCTCGCGGCCTCCGCCGCGTCGGAGAATGCGTGCGCGCCGTCTTGCTCGAGCGCTTCCGCCCGCGCGGCGCTGCGATTCCAAACGCGGACCTCGATGCCGCGGCGCAGCATCGCGCGCACCATTGCCGATCCAAGCATACCGGCACCATAAAATGCGACCGTCATCTCGGTTTCTTACCCAGGGTCCAGGAAATCGCCCTCCCCGGGCTGTACCACGGCGCCTATGCAGTTAGAAGGACGCACGTTTTTAGTCAGCGGCGGCAGCTCGGGCCTCGGCGCGGCCTGCGTCGCGGAGCTTTCGCGGGGCGGTGCCAACGTCGTGATTTGCGACGTTAGCGAGCGCGGAGAGCAACTGGCAGAAGAGTTGGGGAGTTCGGTCGTTTTTGCGCGAACCGACGTTACCGACGGCGCGCAAGTTCAGCGCGCGGTCGATACCGCTGCCGGAAAATTCGGCGCGCTGCACGGTGCGATCAATTGCGCGGGAATTGCAACGGCCGAACGCGTGATCGGGCGCGAAGGCCCTCAGCCGCTCGAGCACTTCTCCAAGGTCATTGCCGTCAATTTGATCGGAACGTTCAACGTGATCCGATTGGCTGCGGTCAAGATGCTCGAGCGGACCGTTGAGCCCGGTGAGGATCGCGGCGTCATCGTCTGCACGGCCTCCGTTGCCGCGTACGACGGGCAAATTGGCCAAGCGGCGTACTCGGCCTCAAAGGGCGGCGTCGTCGGGATGACGCTGCCGATCGCGCGCGAGTTCGCGCAGCATCAAATACGCGTTGCCAGCATTGCGCCCGGTATTTTCGACACGCCGATGCTGGCGGGGCTTCCCGAGGCGGCGCGCGATTCGCTCGGGAAGCAAGTGCCGTTTCCATCGCGGCTCGGGCGTCCGGCGGAGTACGCATTGCTCGCGCGCCACATCATCGAGAACCAGATGCTCAACGGCGAGGTGATCCGTCTCGACGGTGCAATTCGCATGGCCCCTCGCTGAGGCGCGCCCAAGAGACCGCCCAATCGAAAAGCCAGGACCGCAAGCGCCGTCGCCGCTAAAGAGATGAGCGTGAAGTCCGCGCTCGCTGCCGCTTTCCTCTTGCTCGTCATCGGCCTGGCTGCGGCGCCGACGGCAGCCGTTACCGGCCCCGCGCCCGCCGCAACGCCGATTGCGCTACCGTCGCCCGAACAGCTGCTGTATAAGATTCGGCGGCAGTTTCGGTCGCATCGGCCGCCGCCGCCATACGTCACCTACACGCTGGTTCGGAAGCAGACCCTCGACGACGGCTATCCCGATCTGCTCAACAGCTACACCTATCACATGTGGTGCCGCACGTATGACCGTGCCGCACTTGGCCGGCGCGTCTATCGCGGCTCGTCGCGCGGCACGCTCGAGTTCTTCCGTCCATCCTTCAACGAGCCGTGGGATCCGGGTCCGCCGACGGCCGATCTCTTCGAGCCGGCTCCGGTCCATCCGCATACCAACCCGCGCACCTTCATTCCGACGCCCGAGCCAACCGGCAGCCTTCCTCCCGTAATCGCGGTCGTCTCTGCCCTCGGCGAGTTCGATTACCGCGTGACGCGCGTCGCCGAGGAAGGGGACTTAATTCACGTGAGCCTCATGCCGCGGCGCGACCCGGACCGCAATCGCCTCCGCGAGCTCTACGTCGACCGCAAGACGCTCGAGCTCAAACGCGTGGTCGCAACCGATAAGCTTTACGAAGACGACAACGGCAGCCATCACGTCTATCCGATGCTCTTCACGGTCACGCTCAGCTGGATGAACAATATGCCGATCGTGACGCAGATTCACGGCGAGCCCACCTATCAGTCGGATTCGGAGTATTTGGGACGCGATGCCACGGTCGACTACGATTTTAACGACATCACGTTTCCGGCCTCACTGCCGGACTGGTACTTCGATCCTCGCTCATACGCCTCGCATACCAGCGACGCTCCGAGTTAATTCTTAAACGCGTCGCTCCGGACGAGCTGCGGGTACTCTTTGCGCAGTTTTTGCAGTTTGGGAAGGTCGTTCAGCACGATGTAAGGATTTTGCGGATTGTGGATCGCAAAATCCTGATGGTAATTTTCGGCGGGGTAGAATCCGCGCAACGGTGCGACGATCGTCACGATCTTCGAGGTGTAGGCGCCTTGCGTTTGCAGGTGTGCGATATACCGTAAGGCTTCACCGCGCTGGTCGGGCGACGTATAAAAAATCTCGGAGCGATACTGCGTGCCCTCGTCGGGACCTTGGCGATTGAGCTGCGTCGGGTCGTGCGCCACTAGGAAATAGACGTTGAGCAGCTGTTTGAACGAAATCTTCGCCGGATCGTAGGTCACCTCGACCGACTCGGCATGCCCGGTTGCGCCGGTGCTGACCGTTTCGTAATGCGCGGTGTCGGCATTGCCTCCGGCATATCCGGCGACCACGCGGTCGACGCCCCGCAGCGATTCGAAGACAAGCTGCATTCCCCAAAAACAGCCGCCGGCAAGGACGACGCGTTCCGGCTGGGCCGTCGCCGAAGCCGGCGTAACAACTCCAAGGCAAACGCTCACGGCGAGTACGACCGAACCGATGATTCTCATGTCCGGTATAACGCCGTGGAGCGTCGTTTGGATGAGGTTGCGGCGGTTTACGGTGGTCCCGAGATCGTCGTTCGCCGGTTGTTCCGCCCGCCGAAGAGGCCGAGCAGCCCGATAAGGCCGACAAGGCCCCACCAGCCCGTATTGCCGCCGGTCGCATTGGTCGTCGTCGTCGACATGCTGCTGTCGACGCCCGGAGTCGCCGTCGCGGTGCCCAGGCCCTGATCGGTGGCTCCGGGGTTCGTCGTGGCGGTCGACATGTGGCCGGCCGTGGTCTGGTCGG
>JAFAOZ010000064.1 GCA_019247395.1 Vulcanimicrobiota bacterium
TAGGAAGCGATCTGCTCTTCGCGTTTATCGTCGCGAATCTGCGGCGCCAGCGACCCGGCGCAACGACGCCCCTCGCGCCGAACTTCGAACGCGAGCCGCTTTCGGCCGGTCAACGAACGCTGGTATTGGTCGCGATGACTATCGACATCGGCCGAACTCGCCGTCGCTAAGTCCCCGTCATCGAGTCGCACGGTCGCACCATAGGTATTGAGATTGATAACGATGCCGCTCGCGGTGTCGCTCACGGAGTCGCGGACGGACCTGCCGGCACCGCCGGTTGCGGCGAGACGAAGATCAGCTCCCCATTGGGCCGGACCAAGCGTAACCGATCGTGAATCTCGGGAATCGCGCCCTGCGGGTCGCGCAGACGGCGCAGCTCGCGCTGCTGCTCGTCACGGCGTTGCTGCAGCGTGGCGATATCCGAGCGAAGCGCGGAAAGTTGATGCGCGGCCGCCACGTTTTCCCCGATCGCGCGGGCGAACTGAATCGCGACCAGGGTCACGACGAGTAGCGCGAGCGCCGTCGCCGTAATGCGACCAGCCAGACGAAGCGCCGGAGAAGGCCGACGCATTATTGCGCGGTTCCGGTCGGTGCCAAACTCTCCGCTCGCCACTCGCCGAGCCGGCGATACTTTTGATACCGTTGGTCGAGCAGACGCTCCGGCGACTCGGCGTTCAACCGCGTCAACGATCGATCGATCGCATCGAGCGTTCGCGTCACCACAGCTTCGGCGTCGCGGTGCGCGCCGCCGAGAGGCTCTGCGATGATCTCGTCGACGACACCGAAGCGGCGCAAATCATCGGCCGTTAACTTCAACCTCGCCGCCGCTTCTTCCGCTTTGCTCGCATCCGACCATAGGATCGCCGCGCATCCTTCCGGCGACGCAACCGAATACGTGCTGTGCTCGAGCATCAGCACGCGATCGGCAATCGCGAGCGCAAGCGCACCACCCGATCCGCCTTCACCGATGATTGCCGCGACGATCGGCACGCGCGCGGTTGCGAAGGTCTGCAGACACGTGGCGATGGCTTCGGATTGCGCATGTTCTTCGGAGCTTATTCCTGGATCGGCGCCCTTTGTATCGACGAACGTGACGATCGGCAGCTTCAACCGGGCGGCCAAGCGGGCTAACCGGCTCGTCTTGCGATAGCCTTCGGGCGCCGGCATGCCGAAGTTCCGTCGCAGGTTTTCGCGCGTGTCGCGACCGCGCTGTTGCCCGATCACCATGACGGCGCGCGAGCGCAGGAATGCAAAACCGCCGACGATCGAGGGATCGTCGCGATAATGGCGATCGCCGTGTAATTCGTCGAACCGGTCGAACCGCGAGATGTAGTCGAGCGAGGTCGGACGCGCCGGATGGCGCGCCATGTGAACCTTCTGCCACGGCGTCAGGGTCCCGAAGAACTCTCTGAGGATCGCCTGGTACTTCGCCTCGAGGGCAGCAATCTCGGTCGACATGTCGAGCGGCTGCGCAGCCGAAGCTTCGCGCAGTTCGGTGATGCGGCGCTCGAGCTCCACCAAACCCTTTTCGCGTTCGACGATGACGTTATTGCTCACGCACTCGTCCTTCGACTCCGCTCCACTTCGACTCGCTTTGCTCGCTCGGTGTCGCTTCGCTCAGGATGACACGGTTCGGGGAAGTGTACTCGAGGAGGCGGACCAGCGTCTCCTTCAGCTTGCGGCGATCCACCACCATGTCGATCGCGCCTTTTTCGAGGAGAAATTCGGCCGTCTGAAATTGATCGGGCAAGCGCTGGCGGATGGTTTGCTCGATCACGCGGCGTCCCGCGAATCCGATCATCGCCTTCGATTCGGCCACGATCACGTCGGCCTGAAATGCGAACGACGCTGAGACACCGCCCGTGGTCGGATCGGTGAGCACCATCAGAAAAAAATTGCCGTCTTCCATGAAGCGCGCCACCGCAGCGGTGGTCTTGGCCATCTGCATCAGCGCGAGCATGCCTTCTTCCATCCGCGCGCCGCCCGATGCCGCGAAGATGACGCACGGAATTTTACGCCGGCGCGCCTCTTCGAGTAGCAGCGTGATGCGTTCGCCCGTCACCTGACCCATCGTGCCGCCGCGAAAGTGAAAATCCATAACGCCGAGGGCCACGGGAAAGCCGCCGATCGTTGCAAATCCGCAGACGACCGATTCCGAAAGCCCGCTGCGCTCCGCGTCGGATTTGAGCTTTGCCGGATAGGTTTTCTTGTCGGACCAGCCGAGCGGATCGCTCGGCAGCACGTCTTGACCGATTTCGGTAAAGTCGCCATCGGCGATCGAGACGATCCGATCGTACGCACCCATCCGAAAATGGTAGCCGCACCGCGAGCACACAAAGAGATTTGCGGCGAGGTCGCGGCGGTAAAGCACCTCGCCGCACTTCGGGCACTTGCTCCACATCGCCGCATCGTTTGATTGAGCGGCCTCTTTCGTTCGGCGGCCGGGGAGCCACTCGGGAACCGGCATTAGCTTCCGACGGCCTTTCGAGTCTTCACCGTTTGCGGCGAAAGCCGCGCGGAGTAGAGGCGGCTCAGTTGTTTGAGATAGTTGAAAATTTCGCGCTGGTTGAGTTTCGATTCGCCGGCGACACGATCGGTGAATACGTACGGCACCTCGAGCGCCTTGCCGTAGTGCGCCTTCGCGATGACTTCGAGACCGATCTTAAAGCCGATCGGATCGAGCACGACGCCCGTCAAAGCCTCGCGCCGAACCAGAAAATATCCACTCGTTACATCTTTCACGTTGGTCAGCGGTCGGGCGAGCCAGCAGGCGACCCGCGACGTGATGATTCGTCGCGCCGGCCAATTCGTGATGCCTCC
>JAFAOZ010000119.1 GCA_019247395.1 Vulcanimicrobiota bacterium
CGCCGGTAACAGCGCGCGCGTTTGGTTTTGCATCGTGTTTCCGCGGTTCGACGAGCTCGCCGATGGCTATTGCCGCCGCGTGGCGCGCAGCGGCGATAGAAATGCGGCGAACCACAATGCCGCTCCCGCCCCAACGCTGCCGGCCAACGACACCAACACCTCTTCGACGGGCATCATAAAAATGTGGGCCAGCAGAATCATTGGAGAATCGCCTGCGCCGCTGCAACGACCTGATCCCAGCGACCGTCTTGCGCGGCACCGTATGAATCGTGCCAGTTCCACCACGTATAGGGGTCGGTTTGCGGGTAGCCTTCGGGCGAATCTTCCCATGTCTCTTGGCGACCGAGCGGTGTCAGGTCGAGATAACTCCAGGTGCTGCCGAGTGCCTCGTCGCCGCGATTGTTGACGAAGTACGTGCGATAAACTATATCGCCGTCGCGGAAGAACACGTTGGTACCGTGCCACTCGTCCACGCCGAAATCCGTATCGAAATCGTCCGTTATCGTATACCACGGCATCGCCCATCCCATCCGCGCCTTGAGCCGTTCGATGTCCGGTTGCGGGGCGCGCGAAACGTTGGCAAAGGTCGTGCCGCGCGCGTTGAGGTGCGCCAAATGCGCGACTTGATCGGCCATCAGCGAGCATCCCCGGCACGCGTGTTCCGGCCAGCCGTAAACTCCGGGCTCAAAGAAGGCGCGGTAAATCACTAACTGACGGCGCCCTTCGAACAAATCGAGCAGACTAACCTTCCCCTTCGGAGAGTCGAACGCATAGCTTTTCTCCACGCGCATCCACGGCATCCGCCGGCGCTCTGCCGCGAGCGCATCGCGCGCGCGGGTCAGGCTCTTTTCCTTCACCAGCAGGGTCTGGCGCGCGGCTTCCCACTGTTCCGGCGAAAGAACGGGTGGCGTCTTCATCGAGCGATCGGTCATCGTCAGGTCTCCTTCATCAAAGCGTACTGCCTAGAAGACGACCGACGCGAAGCAAAAGATACGGGCAGCGCGGATTGTTACGTCAAGGGAGGCCGACGGCGACGCCGAGGACCTGACCGTTGATTCCGGTCGTTATCGTTCGCGTCGGGGTGGATCCCCCCGGCGCAAAGACGACGACGCTGCCGTCATTGCCGATAAACTGATTGCCGACGAAGAGCGACCCGTCGGATGCGTATGCCAGGCTATCCGGCGTGATGATGCCCGACGTGAGCGCCGCGCTCTCGTCCTTGTAGGGTGGCGGATAAAAGCGCACCGTCTGATTGCACTCGTCGGCAACCACGATGTCGCGGTTCGCATCGAGCACCAGGCCCTGGAGGAAAGCGCCTTGCAAATCGTTGAGCGGCAGCGTGGTGCCCTGATACGCGTTGTGCGGAAATTCGACGACGAACGTGCTGCTGCCGTAGATTTGCGCGACGAAAATATCGCGTTTGTCGTCAACCGCAATGCCGTGTGGGACGTACACGTCGTTGGTCTTGATTTGCGACGGCGTTAGCTTACCGGCTGGAAAGATCGCAATTCCGCCTTCCGTTTTGCCGGCTAGCCCGCCATCCGAGACGTACATGCGGCCCTTGGCGTCGACCGTTCCGCCGAAGGGCAAACCGATCCCATTGTTATAGGTGCGAATCGGCTTCCCAGTCATCTTCGGGGCATAGACGCTGACGAAACTGCTCTGCGCGTTTTGACCGCTTATTCCAACGTAAACGTCACCGCTTGCGTCGGTCCAAAGGGAGCTGGGATTCGTCCCAAGGTTATCGACCGTTCGTATGACCTTCGGGTTCTTCGCATAGGCGTCGTAGACGACGACGGAGCCCTCACCGGCGGGGTTCTCAACCAGCACGTATAGCATTGCGCGTGGATGCTTTTGCAATGGGCGCTGTTGAAACGGTGCGCGATTGTTTGCGCCTTCGAGCAGGCTCGCTCGCGGCGCGCCCGGGTTGCAAATGTTGAGCTTGGAAACAGCACCCCAAGCCTGCGGCAGCGGGGTTTGTTGCGTTGAGCCGCCTTGCGCGCAGCCGGCGAGTGCGATCGTTACGCACAACGCCGCACCGGCGTTACAACTCGAGAGCAACCGTCGCGGCAACATCTTCACTCCATTGTGCACCGAGCGCCATGAGCTCGTCGAGCCGATCGCCGAGTGCACCCTTAAGACTCGCGAGGGTTCGTTCATGTTCTTGGCGTTCGGTATAATCGCGCCAAGCGCCAAGGGAACGCACTCTCGCTTCAACAAAGCCGAGAAGCATCGCGGCTTGTTCCAAATCCTTTACCGGAGGGGGTTCGGCCCAGTCACGCTGCAAAGCCGCGATCGCGGCGATGTGCTGCAGAACGAAGGCCGTCAGTACCGGTGAATTCACGTCGCGCGCAGCTTCCAGTGCGACCGCCGCGTGCGCTCGCGCATCACCAAAACAATCGAGAGCCACGAGGTACGCCGTCATATTCATCAAATCGGCCGCCTCGGACCGGCGATTACGTGTCGCGGCGTGGCCGGCGCGCGCCTCCTCGGCTTGCTGGAGCGCTGCGGCGGCGTCCCCGGCTTCGAATTCCACTTCGGCAAGGTGCCCGGCAATCGACGCCGCCGGTCTGTCGAGGCCGAGCGAAACGTAACGCGCAAGCGCCTCCGCATAGAACCGCCGCGCGCCGTCAACGTCATCGCGGCGGGAATGCGCGGTTCCGAGATCGCTCAAGACCAACGCCTCCAGACGCCGGTTCTCGAGACGTTCGGCCGCGGCGAGTGCATCGCGGAGCAGCGCTTCTCCCCTCGCGCCTTCTCCGGTCGCGACGAGCGCGCTTCCGGCGGCGTGTTGGGCGCGCGCCAGCTGCGTCTCATCGAAGACCGAACGCAGCCGTAGCGCATGTTCCGCCGAAGCAAACGACGCAGACGATTCGCCGAGCGCGCCGCAGAGCTCGGCATCCGCGATGTAGAGTTGCGCAAGCTCATCGGCTTGAGTCTTCTCCGTGATTGAGTTGATCGCCAAGCGAACCCAGCGCCGGCCCTCGACCGGCGACAGTGAATACCAGAGTCTCGCCAAAGCGCCGGCAAGAAGGCATCCCAAGCGCAAATCGTTTCGCTCCGCCAGCGTCCAGCCAAGCGCGGCGCGGAAATTGTCGAGCTCGATCTCGGCCTCGTGAAACCACGACTGTTCGGAGGCGCTGTACCAATCCTTATCGAGCCGTGCGGCGAGTTCTAGAAATGCCTCTGCGTGACGACGGGCCCGCAGGTGCAGCTCGCCACGAACCGACAACTTTTCCAACGCGTATTGTCGCGTTGCTTCCTGCAGATGATACCGCGCGGCGCCTTGCCCGAACTCGACCACGACCAGCGACTGCGCGATGAGCGACGAGAGCGAGACGAGGACGTCTTTTGCGGCAATGCTTTCGTCGCCGCAGACGGTGGTCGCAGTCTCCAAGGTAAAGCCGCCGGCAAAGATCGCGAGTCTCTCGAAGAGCAGTTGCGCTTGCGACGAAAGAAGATCGTAACTCCAATCGATCACAGCGCGCATCGTTGCGTGCCGTGGAACGTACGCTTGAGAGCCTTCGTCCAACACGTCGAAGACGCGATCGAGGCGGTCACAGAGCTGCTGCGGTGAAAGCACGCTCGCGCGTGCCGCCGCGAGCTCGAGGGCGAGCGG
>JAFAOZ010000220.1 GCA_019247395.1 Vulcanimicrobiota bacterium
AGATCGAGGCTCACTTTCCCGATGCGTACCCGGTCGCCGAGCTGGCCGGCAAGAATGCGCAGTTTACCGTTACCCTGCACGACGTCAAAGAACTCGAGCTTCCCGCGATCGACGATGAATTTGCCAAGGCGGTCTCCCAAAACCAAACGGTCGCCGAGCTCCGCGAAGATCTCCGTCGTCGCCTCGAGGCGGTCGCTGCGGGGCGTTCCCGGCGCGCGATCGGCAACGCAATCATGAGCGAACTGCTTGCAAAACACGATTTTCCGCTTCCGCCGTCGCTGGTTGAGAACGAGCTTTCGCACCTCGTCTCCGACGCCAACGCGGGCGGCGCGGCGGCAGGCAAAGACGAAGCCCAATTGCGCGAGGAGCTTCGTGGCGAGGCTGAATCGCGCGTGAAAGCCGGGTTGCTGATTCAAGCGATCGCAAAGGCTGAGAACGTGACCGCGACGCCGGCCGATATGGCCGAGGAACTCCAAGCACTCGCGCGCCGTTACGGTCAACCCGTCGATCGTATCCGTACGGCTTTGGGGAATAACGTGCTTTCACTCATGGACGGCATCGTTCGCAACAAGACGCTCGACTTGCTCATCAATCACGCGGTCGTGATGGGTGACCAAGAAACCCTCAGCACTCCGTCGTAGTTAGAAGGCAGCATGGGACATTTAGTGCCGATGGTCGTCGAGCAGACGGCGCGCGGAGAGCGTGCATACGATATCTACTCGCGGCTGCTCAAAGACCGCATCGTTTTCGTCGGCGGACCGATCGACGATCACCTGGCCAATCTCGTTATCGCGCAGCTGCTCTTTCTGGAGAAGGAAGACCCGGAGAAAGATATCGACATGTATCTCAACAGTCCGGGCGGCAGCGTGACCGCTGGACTGGCGATGTACGATGCGATGCGCTTCATCAAGCCCGACGTGGCAACGATCTGCATGGGATTCGCAGCCTCGATGGGGTCGATTCTCCTGACCGGGGGCGCCCCGGGCAAACGGTACGCGCTGCCGCATTCAAAGATCGTCATCCATCAGCCCTGGGTCTCACAGATCGGGGGGCAGGCTACGGACGTAGAAATCGCCGCCCGGGACCTGCTAGCGACCCGCCAGACGGTAGCACAGATCTATGAAGAGACGACGCATAAGCAGATCGACCAGATCCTGCGGGATATCGAACGGGATTACTACATGACCGCGGTGGAGGCCAAGGATTACGGGATAATCGACCAGATTATCGAAAATCGCCAAGGCCTGCCATTGCCGGCATAGCTCTGGAAGGGAGATAGCCCGCGGTCCGCGATGTTCCGGTTCGGAGACGATAAAGGGCAGCTCAAATGCAGCTTCTGCGGAAAATCGCAGGAGCAGGTCCGCAAGCTAATTGCAGGGCCGGGTGTTTACATTTGCGACGAGTGCATCGAGCTCTGCAACGAGATCATCGAGGAAGAGCTCTATAAAAACGTCGACGAGAACCTTCGGCTGCGCAATATTCCCAAGCCGAAAGAGATCAACCACATCCTCAACCAGTACGTGATCGGGCAGGAACGCGCGAAAAAATCGCTCGCGGTCGCGGTCTACAATCATTACAAGCGGATCAACGTGGGCGGCACATCGGACGACGTCGAGCTGCAGAAATCCAACATCCTGTTGGTAGGGCCGACGGGCTCCGGCAAGACCTATCTCGCGCAGACGCTCGCCAAGATTCTCGACGTGCCCCTTGCGATGGCCGACGCCACCTCGCTCACCGAGGCCGGTGACGTCGGCGCAGACGTCGAGAACATTCTGCTCAAGCTGATTCAGGCAGCCGATTACGATGTGAAGCGGGCGGAAAAGGGCATCATCTACATCGACGAGATTGACAAGATCGCGCGCAAGAGCGAGAACCCGTCGATCACGCGCGACGTCTCGGGCGAGGGCGTGCAGCAGGCACTGCTCAAGATTTTGGAAGGCACGACCGCGAACGTGCCCCCGCAAGGCGGGCGTAAGCACCCGCACCAAGAGTTCATTCAGATCGACACGACCAACGTGCTCTTCATCTGTGGCGGCGCGTTCGACGGCCTCGAGCGGATCATCGAGTCGCGCGTCGCTGCGAACAATATGGGATTCCGCGCGAAGCCCGAAGGCAAGCGGGACGTTCGCGTCGGCAAACTGCTGCAACAGCTGATGCCCGAGGATCTCTTGCGGTTCGGCCTCATCCCCGAATTCATCGGCCGTCTTCCGATTGTCGTGACGCTCGACGCGCTCGACGAGCTGGCGCTGCGCCGGATTTTGACCGAGCCGCGCAACGCGCTCGTGCGGCAGTTCCAAAAGATTCTCAACATGGACGGCGTCGATCTGCAGTTCACAAAAGAAGCCCTCATTGCGATCGCCAATAAGGCGCAGGGCCGCAAAACGGGCGCGCGCGGCCTACGCTCGATTTTAGAAGAGACGATGCTCGAGGTAATGTACGATCTGCCGTCGCTGCAAGGCGTCAAGAAGTGCGTCGTCAACAAAGACGTCATCGAGAAAAAAGAACCGCCGACCCTCATCTATCACGAACAAAAGAAGGACATGCCGGCCTAACGCAGGCCGCATTGCTCGGCCTACACTCTCCCGCAAGACCGCTCGTCGCGCCACATCCGTGTGGCGCTTCTGCTTTACCACTTTTTCGGGTCAGCAAGCTTTGAAGCGGCCATCCATGGCCGGCCCGAAAAAGTTGGAAATCTTGCTTGGAGAGTGTAGCCCGAGCAATACAGGCCGCGTTACGCGCCTTGCGGAACGCTGGGCAACCGATGGACCTCCCGAAGAACTACGATCCGAAAGCGGTTGAGCCGCGGCTGTACGAACGTTGGGAACGCAACGGCTACTTTCATGAAGAGCCCGATCCCGCGCGTCCGCCGTTCATCATCTGCATGCCGCCGCCGAACGTCACGGGTCGCGCTCATTTAGGACACGCATCGACATTTACACCGATGGACGCGCTGACGCGCTTCCATCGCATGCTCGGCAATAATGCCGATTGGCTGCCGGGAGTCGACCATGCGGCGATCGCAACGGAGACGGTGCTCGTGCGCGAGCTCAACCGCGAAGGAGTGCGCCGCGAAGATCTCGGCCGAGAGCGATTCGTCGAACGCGCCTGGGAGTGGTCGCGCACCTATGGTGGGGCCATCGACCAACAGTTCCGTCGGCTCGGATTTGGGCCGGACTGGCAACGATCGCGCTTTACGATGGATGAAGGGCTCTCGAAGCCCCTTGCGCGCGTCTTCGTGCAGCTCTATCGCGAGGGGCTGGTTTATCGCGGAACGCGGCTCATCAACTGGGATGCGAGTGCGAAGTCAACGGTCTCCGATGCCGAGCTCGATCACGTCGAGCGCGACGGGACGCTCTGGCGTATTCGCTATCCGTTCGACGCAACGGATACAGCTGCGGGAATCGAGGTTGCGACGACGCGTCCCGAAACGATGCTTGCGGACGTCGCGGTCGCGGTGCATCCTGAGGATGCGCGTTATCACAATTTGATCGGGCGCAGCGTGCGGCTTCCGCCGCTCATGGAGCGGGAGATTCCGATCATCGCCGACGAGGCTGTGGATCCCGAGTTCGGCACCGGCGCCGTGAAAGTGACGCCGGCGCACGACCCTACCGATTACGAGATCGGCGTGCGCCACTCGCTAGAGATGCCGTCGGTTATCGGCTTCGATGCGCGGATCCGCGACGCCGATGTCGCCGTCGGTCCGTACGTGGGGCTCGATCGCTTCGAAGCGCGGGCGCGGATCGTTGAAGACCTCCGCGCGTTGAATCTGCTCGTCGCCGAAGATGCGCACCGCCATTCGGTTGCGGTGAGCGAACGCAGCGGCGATATCGTTGAGCCGCTGCTCTCACTGCAATGGTTCGTCAAGGCGTCGCCGCTGGCGAAACCGGCGTTGGAGGCATATCGCAGCGGCCGTTTGCGTTTCGTGCCCGAGCGCTACGGGCGGACGTACGAGCAGTGGCTTGAGAATATTCGCGATTGGAACGTGTCGCGGCAAATTTGGTGGGGGCATCAGCTTCCGGTCTGGTACACGCCCGAAGGTAAAGAGATCGTTGCGGAGAGCGAGGCGGAGGCGCTCGAGCTTGCCGAACGGACATACGGCACGCGCGAACTCACGCGCGATTCCGATACGCTGGACACCTGGTTTTCCAGCGGCATCTGGCCGTTCTCGATTCTCGGCTGGCCCAACGAGACGCCGGAACTGCAATGCTGGTATCCGTCGCAAGTGCTCGTCACCGCCGGCGAGATCATCTTCCTTTGGGTGGCGCGCATGGTGATGCTCGGCATTCACTTCATGGACGAGATTCCGTTCTCGGACGTCGTGATCACGCCGCTGGTCTTTGATGCCGCCGGTCGCAAGATGTCTAAATCGCTCGGCAACGTCACCGATCCGATCGATCTGGCCGAACGATACGGTGCGGATGCATTTCGCATTTCAATTTTGCGCCAAATGCGGCTGGACAGCCAAGAGATGCGCTATCAGGAGTCGCGCTGTGAAGAGGCGCGAAACTTCAACAACAAGATCTGGAACGCAACGCGATATATCTTGGCATTGCCCGAAGGATTACCGCCGGCGACGACGTTACCGCCGCGGAGCCAACTCACGGTCGCCGACCGGTGGATCTTGACGCGGTACCGCGAGACGATCGAGCGGATGAGCGCCCTCCTGCGCGAATACGATTTCGGCGGCGCCGCCGAGACGATGTGGCGTTTCGTTTGGTACGAATTTTGCGATTGGTATCTCGAGGCGACGAAGGCGGAGCGTAATCGCCCGTCGCGCGCCGCGGTGCTTTCGTACGTCTGGAACGGAACGATGCGGCTGCTTCACCCGATCGCACCGTTTATAACCGAAGAGGTGTGGCTCGCGCTGCCGCACGACGGCGAAACGATCGTTACGGCGAACTGGCCGGATCCTCTCGAAGTGCCGGCCTTCGCAGATGAGGCGCGCGATTTTCAGGCGTTGCAGCGCACCGTCGAGCGGGTGCGCAACCTCCGCTCCGAACTCGCGCTGCACCCGCGCGACCGCGTCGTGCTCGACGCTCCCGCAAACCTGCCGGAAGAGATGACGGCGCTGCTCGAGCTGCTCGCGCAGGCTACGATCGAATCTGCCGAGCCTGTCGGCGCGACGGTCGATGAAGCGCTCGCCGCAACCGGCGTGCGGGCGCCCCGCGACCTGTTGGAGCAACGCTATCTAAAGGAGGCGGAGCAACTGCGCTTTGAAATCGAGCGTGGTGAACGCAAACTCGGCAATGAGTCCTTCGTTGCCAAAGCCGCGCCGAACGTCGTCGCCAAGGAACGCGAGAAGCTCGAAGGCTATCGTGGCGACTTGGCGCGCGTGGAGGCCGCGC
>JAFAOZ010000027.1 GCA_019247395.1 Vulcanimicrobiota bacterium
AAGAAGTGCGTCCACGGATTGAGATAAATAGCGCGCGTCGATTCCCATGCCGTCATCGCCGAGGGCGCGTAAAAGAACGTCAAGAAGATACCGCTGACGATCTGTACGATCATCGCGAAGAGCGTGGCGCTGCCGAAGACGTACCAGTAGCTCGCTCCTCCCGGGACGTCCTCGGTGAGGAAGTCCTTGGTCATCGAGATGAAGCCGGTGCGTTTTTCGATCCAGTTCAACATCGGCGCGTACCTACGCTTGATACGACACGACAATGCGTGCCGGCGTGTTCGACTGGTAGACGATCCAGGTCACTTCGGCCGCGCCGTTCTGCGAACGCATCGGCAGCGGATCGAGACCGCGCGGTGCGGGCCCGGCGATGTGCGTGCCGTCGAACGTATATTGTGAGCCGTGGCACGGGCACATGAACTTATTTTGCGCGTCGCTCCAGCCGTAATAACAGCCGAGATGCGGACAGATCGGGCTGAAGAGAACGAAACCCATGTTGACGACGTCGTAGGGAACGTCCGGCTTCCCGCCGGGCGCGGTGAAAATGTCGGGACGAGCCGCCATGAACTTCTCGTTGTTATCCACGCGGATTCCCCAGCAGTATTCCGGTTGGGACTGTTCGGGGAGGTACGCGTCGGTGAACTTGAGCGTGAACGTGAGCTTGACCGGCTTGGAGGTTGCCTTTTTCAGCGCGTCGAGCTCCTCCGGCGTCAGCGGCGACCAGCTGCCCGCGGCGTCGCTCTTGGGCGGCAGCAGCGACCCAATGATCGGGACTGCCAGCACCAGGCCGACGATTCCACCGATCGTTAGGGTCGCATTGGCCATGAAGGTTCGGCGCGTTACCTCTTCCTCGGTTTGAGGTTGATCGTACGCGCTGATAATTTTACGCGCAGCGCCTTCAGGCGTGTCGGCAGGCGAATGGGACAAGGTCGTTCTCCACGAGAGGTGCGGGTGGCTGGCTCATTGGCTCCCATCGTAAATCTGCCCTCTCCGCGCGGCTAGGACTTTAGACTTTATAGCTGTGCAGGCCCGAGATCCAGATGTTGACGCCGAGATAGCAGAAGATGATCGAGAGAAACCCGACCACGCTAACCCAGTTGGTGCGCAGGCCGCGCCACGAGTGGCGCGTGTGGAGGTGCATGTATGCGAGGTAGATGATCCAGGAGAAGAGTGCCGCCGTCTCCTTGGGATCCCATTGCCAATACGCGCCCCACGCTTCCTTGGCCCACATCGCTCCGGTAATGATACCGATGGAGATCAGCGGCAAGCCGATCGCGACCGCGCGGTAGACCACCACGTCGAGCTGAGCCAGACTCGGCAAGCTCGACAGCCAGCGTGCGAGCGGATTGCTGCGTTCCGGCTGCCCGTCCCGGTTTTGCAGACTCTGCTGCGCGTAGTATTTGATCAGGTAGATACACGAGAAGACGAAGGCTACCAGAAACGCCGCATACGATGAAACCACGATCGGAACGTGGATCTTCGCCCAGTACGATTGGAGCGATGGAACCGGTGGCATCGTACCTTCGTACCACGTGACGCCGTACGCCAAAAAAATGGCCGCCAGCGCGAGCACGAAGCCTCCGGCAAACCAGAGCCGGTAGCGAAACGCGAAACCGATGTAGATCGCTACCGACATGGCGGTGAAGAGCGAGAGGGAACCGTACAAATTGAGTAACGGCCAGATCTGCGTCAGCTCCCAACGCGCAAAAAGCTGCGCGAACTGTGCGGCGCAACCAAGAATCGCCAGCGGGATTCCGACGTCGCGCAACCACGGCGTTCGAGTGAAAAAATAGCCGAGGAGCGCGAGCGCACCGAGCGTGTACGCGGAGAGCGCGACGGCGATCAGGAGTTCATCGAGCGGCATCGTCAGGATCCTCTACCTCGCCTCGAAGCGATGTCATCAAGCGTGTGAATGCGCTTGCGAAGACGTCGTAGCCTTTAACGGTGGTGGCGGCAGCGCCGACGCGTGAGAGGTTCGGCGCGACCCGGTCGACGCGCACGTACAGGCGGGCAGGTAGAAAATAGAACGAGATCACGAGCCCGGCGAGGAGCACGAAGGCGCCGATTCCGACGAGTGCGACGCCGGGATCGTAGCGATATTGAAAGCCGCTGTAGATGACGTAGCGTTGCGGCTTCAGTCGCCAGCCGTTGCCGAGATCGACCGACGAACGGAGCGGCACGAGCCCCTCGCCCAGCGGATTGCCGGCGTCGGAGGCTGCCAGCACAACCGCCGGATCGTTGACGCGCGGATCGGCCGTCGGCATGCCGCTTTGCTTGTCTATCGTCGGCACGAAGCGTTCGTAGAGCATGCTGCGTTGCGTGCCGGGGACGTCGAAGGACTCGCCCTCGAGCAGCGTGCGATTGGAGAGCGCCGGGTCGGGCCGTCCATTGTGCGTCACCAAAAAGCGCATTCCGAAACCGTAGCTCGCCTGATAATAGAGCGTGCCGTCCACATCGATGGGGTGATTGACGCGCACGGTGAGTCGCTTGGGAATGCCGTCCTTACCGGTGACGGTCACGCGAGAGACGTAGTCGATCGGCTGATAGACCATGCCGCTCTTGGTCATGATCGGTTTGATCCGGTAGTGAAAGTCGTTAAGGCGAATCGTCGCTTGGCGGTGCGGCACG
>JAFAOZ010000308.1 GCA_019247395.1 Vulcanimicrobiota bacterium
GGCGGCCGAATGCAAATCAGCGCCGCAGCTCGGCAGGGTTGTTCGGTGCCTCGAAGCATAACACTGGAAGTTATGGCGGCGGTCGTACCGCTCAGCGACGCCTCCCGGCGTCCCACAACCTTCCCGGCTGCGACGCTCGGGCTGATAATCGTCAACGTCATCGTGTTCCTGTTCGAGCTCGCTTTCGGCGACAGCTTCGTTCTTCGCTGGTCGATGGTTCCGGCACATATTACGGCTGGACACGACCTTGAGACAATCTTCACCGCCATGTTCATGCACGCGAGCTGGGGCCACATCATCGGCAATATGGTCTTCCTCTGGGCGTTCGGGCCGGAGATCGAAGATAGGATGGGGCGCTGGCGATATCTCGTGTTTTATGTGCTCGGTGGTGTCGCCGCAGCGGGAATGCAGATCGCGTTCGATCCGCATTCGACCGTTCCGAATCTTGGCGCCAGCGGAGCGATTGCAGCCGTCATGGGCGCCTTTCTCGTCACATTCCCGAGCGACGAGATCCGGTCGATCCTGGCTATCTTCATCTTCGTAAGAATCACCTACATTCCGGCGATTCTGCTCATTGGCGTGTGGTTTCTCTTGCAGCTTTGGAACGCGGGCCAAATCGCGCCACAGGCTTCTAGCGGCGTTGCCTATCTCGCGCACGTCGGCGGCTTCATTTTTGGAGCCGTGTTCGCACGTCTATTCCAACGTTCTGCCGGTGAGCCCGAGTGACTGTTCGATGGAGAAGGAGCGGACGAAGAGCTTCTCGCCCCTAGTTCAGGTGGCGCCGGCGTGGTGTGCTGCGTTCTAGATCGGCGCCAAGCATCAACTCACCGTTCGGTATTGAGGCCAGCGCATCTTCCGTTTCGAGCAGCGTAAGGGGGTCAGTGTCTTGCGCGACGGCGCGCTCAATGGTCGCGTTGAGGTTTTGGTGCGATTGCTGGGGATCGACGCCTTTGCCCATGCCGCGCCTTTACCCAACGGGCTGAGAAGAGCCTCCCAAGCTGCGAACCGGCGCATCAATTTAGCCGAGAGCCGTCAGCGCTTCGTCGATCATCCGTTCGGGTGACAGTGCATCGCCCGGCGCTCCGAGACGATCGAATGCTTTATAACCGAGCTCTGCGCGGAGCGTGGAACAAAGCAGATCCCATGCGGCCTGCCGCATCGGCAAGCGGCGAAATTGCACACGATCCTCCATCGAACGAAGCGCGCCGAAGAGCTTTGCGGCGACTAGCGTCTTTCCAAGAAGCGCCAGAGCTAAAGCCGCGTATTCTAACTCGAAATACGTGTAGTTCCCATATCCGTCGCGCAAAAGCTCTAGCAACTCCCGCAACGGCGCGATGGCGCCAGGCGCATTTCCTGAAAGCAGCTGAAGCACGACAATGCGCGGGAGCGCGAGAGCTCTTACCGCGGCATCCTCGCCGAATTCGCTATCGATCATTTGCTGCACGAGAGCCAAGGCCGCCTGTTTGTCGCCGGCGACGTATTCGATTTCGGCGCGGCGGATGTAGTAGTTCCGAATAACGGTGTAACGGTATCCGAGCGAAAGTGCGGCGACTTCTGCCTCTGCAACTAATGCGCGAGCATCGTCGATCCTTCGCTGCATGAAGCGTATGAATGACCGCGAGAGAAGATTTTCATAGTAATGGTGGGTACGTTCCAACTTATTGGCGATGACCAGCTCGTAGGCACGCATTCCGGAGCGCTCTGCATCTTCCAAGTTGCCGTGCACCGCTTGCACTTGGCAAACGACGTTCAGTACTTTTGTGAGCGCGACCTGATCGCCTGATCGCTCGGCTATCAGGATCGCGCGGTCGATCGGTTCGAGAGCGACCAGTTGAGCTTGCGAACGGATCATGAAGTCTCTGAGCAAATACGCGGTGACGACCGGATAGCGATTATCGTCGATCCGATCGAGGGCTGTCTCGATCCACGCTCGATGCTCGCGCGGGCGCCCCATGTGATCCCAAAGACCGTAGAGCCCGGAGAGGATTCGCCCTGCGAAAGCGACGTCGTCGCGATCCGGCGCGTGGAGCGACCACGCCACGGCAGCACGTACGTTATCGAACTCCGGTACGAGCTCGCGAGCTCGCTCCGGTAAGAGCGTCGAAACGGTATTCTCCACATCGTCTGCAATTGTAGCAAACCATTGCGCGTGCCGTCGGACCACCGAATCATACGTTCCGCCTTCGCGAAGTCGCTCTAAGGCAAAAGACCGGACGGTCTCAAGCAGCGCGTAACGCGTGCGATCTTCGGCATTGATGACCGTCACTAACGATTTGTTCACAAGCGACGACAAGACCGGCAGCACGTGAGACCGATCGAGTGATTCACCGCCGCAGACAACTTCAGCACCGGCGAGTGTGAAGCCACCGGCGAAGACCGAAACCTCGCACAGGAGCTTACGCTCCTTGGGCGCCAGGAGACTGTAGCTCCATTCGATCGTCGCTCTCACTGTTTGCTGCCGCGCGGGAATGCCCGGTCGCCCCGATGGAACGCTCAAATACTCGTGCAACTGCGCGCGCAGCACCTCGAGTCCTAGTTGCGGCACGAGGGCGGCGGTCAGCTCGAGCGCCAGCGGAATGCC
>JAFAOZ010000029.1 GCA_019247395.1 Vulcanimicrobiota bacterium
TCGCTTTTGTCAGCGTATGTAGCGCTCTCCTGGTTTTGCTCGAGAGGTGCTGGTAGCCAAGCCTACACAACCGAAATGATGTGTGCTCATTCTTGCTCCCGAGGCTGGGAGCCGCGCGCCTCCGGAATCGGTGGCGCCGTTTCGTCATGTTCGACTCAGGGGCAGACGGACCTCGTCAGGTATTGATTCTGGCCTACTCTTGAAAACAACGAACCTACGCTCAAACGTGGCAAGCGTTTCGTTTTTGGATCTACGACTTTCGTCGCCGGCCTCAGCGGCTTTTACAAAACTTTGCAACCTTCTCTATTGGTTGGGGCGTAATAGATCTTGTGACAGTTTCATCCGCCTCGAGTCGCGGCGGCAATCCAACTACCGGGCTCGGACTTGCGCTCATTCATCTCGTCGCTTTGCTCGCATTTGTACCGGCACTCTTTTCGTGGAGCGCCATCGCCGTCGCGGCGGTGCTCTGTTACGTTACCGGCGGCATCGGCGTGACGCTCGGCTACCATCGGTTGCTTACGCATCGCAGCCTGGAGCTACCAAAGCCCTTCGAGTACTTCATCACCGTGCTCGGACTTCTCGCGCTTCAGGGCGGCCCAATTTCATGGGTCGCAACGCACCGGCGTCATCACGCGCGCTCCGATCGAGAGGGCGACCCGCACGGCATGGACCGCGGCTTCTGGTGGGCGCACGTCGGATGGCTCTTCTTGCCGAATCCGGCGCGCCCGACGATTTCCGAGCAGCGCCGGCTCGCGCCCGACCTGGCGAACGATCCCTTTTACCGGTTTCTCGACCAAACTGCAGTGCTATGGCAAATCGCACTCGGCGTGCTCTTGTTCGCAATCGGTGGCTGGTCGTGGCTCGTGTGGGGCATCTTCGTCCGGCTCGTCGTCACGTACCACATCACATGGTTCGTTAACAGCGCTTCGCACTGGACTGGGTATCGCACTTTCCGCACGGGCGATCGCTCCACTAATAATTGGTGGGTCGCGCTGCTTGCCTGGGGCGAAGGCTGGCATAACAATCACCATGCCTTCCCGTTTTCCGCTCGACACGGTCTGCGGTGGTTCGAATTGGACTTCACCTGGCTGACTATTCGCGTATTGCAACTCGTTGGGATCGTCCGCAGCGTCAAGCTCCCGACCTCGGCCATGCTGACGCGGTTACGCGTTCCCGGTCCGCCTTCAATGCCCACACCGACGGCGGTCGGCGCGCCGGCGGGTGCCAGCCGATAGAGGCATTTGACGCCGATGGCGCTTCCATGACATAGTTGGAAGAACCCGCGCGATCTTTCGGATGAACGCGATCGAGCCGCGCATACCCTTGAAAGATCGTCAACCATTTCTACGTTTGAAAAACTCGGCTTGCGGCCGCCGTTGCAGGCCGCCCTGCTCGACCTCGGTTTCTCCGAACCAACTCCAATCCAAGCGCTCGCGATTCCGCCGGCCCTCGAAGGGCGCGACGTTTTGGGAAGCGCCGAAACCGGCAGCGGCAAGACGGCTGCCTTCGGCCTAGCCATACTGCAACGTCTCATGGATAAGCCGCGCGGCAAGACGCGCGCGCTCGTGCTCGCTCCGACGCGCGAACTTGCCGATCAAATCGCCAATCATCTCACGTTGCTCGCTAAACACACGAACGTCACGATTGCTGCGATCTGTGGCGGCGTCGCCTTTCGACCGCAACTCAACGCGCTCAAACGCGGGGCAGACATTTTGGTCGCGACGCCGGGGCGGCTGCTCGACCATCTCAAACAAAGAAGCACGCGGCTCGACGATATCGAAATGCTCGTGCTCGGCGAGGCCGACCGCATGCTCGACATGGGATTTCTCCCCGATGTCCGACGCATCATCGCCCAAGTGCCGCCGCAGCTACAAACGCTCTTCTTCTCAGTAACGTTGCAGGCGCAACTTTCCGGCCTCGTGCGCGAGATTCTCCACGATCCCGTACGGGTAGAGTTGGCCGCTAAGATCGCTCCGGTGAAGACGCTCAACCAAACACTTTATGCCGTACCGACGGAGAAGAAAACCGATCTCCTTTTGGAACTGCTCAAAGATAACAGCATCTACTCGGCGATCGCCTTCACGCGAACTAAGGCTCGCGCCAACCGGCTGGCCGCTGCGCTCCAAAAACGTCGAATTCCCGTGAACCTTATTCACGGCGATCGCTCGCAATCGCAGCGTACCTACGCGCTCGAGAAGTTTAAACAGGGTCATTACCGCGTGCTTGTCGCAACCGACATTGCGGCGCGCGGCATAGACATTTCGGCGCTCGGCCACGTCATCAACTATGACGTCCCGCTGGTTGCCGCCGACTATTTTCACCGCGTCGGGCGAACGGCGCGCGCCAAAGCGTCGGGCGACGCGATTACCTTCGTCTCGTCCGACGAAGAGCCGCTGATCAAGCAAATCGAATACACTCTCGGAAAACGTCTAGAACGCGGCAAAAATCCGCTCTTCCCCGAAGCGAGCACGGAACCGCCGAGGCCGAGCGTGGTCTACCGGTCTCGCCGGCGCCGCCGCTGAACGGGCGCGTTGCCGGCGCGGATCGATCGGCGGATCTTAAGGAATCGCGACGCCGACCGGTTCATTCAACTGAGTATTGCTTCCCACAATAACGGCAAGGGGATTGGAACTGCCGTGCACGCCGGCGCGATAAATATCGACGTCCCAGGCAGTACCCCCTTGCGAGGCGCCGAGGAATGCGTGACGGTGCGAAACCGCGACGTTGCCATATGGAAAGGCGGAGCCGGTAAACGTCAGCACTCTGGTCGGCGCCACGTTGCCGCTGGCGCCTGCGTCGAAAACCTGAACCCTATCCTCGTCCGTCACGTACATGTCGCCGCCCGGCGAGACGCCAATATATCGCGGAAAGGCGAGCGTGGTTTTGTTCCCCGAAATGGTGGCGATGGGCTGAACATTGCCGTTCGCTCCGGCGGCGAAGATGAGGACCGAGGCCTTGCTAAAGTCGACTGCATACAGACGTCCGGTGCGATCCACCGCGACTCCCTCGACGGAATCGATCATTGTCGCCGGTCCGCCGATATCGCGAAGCGGCGTCGCAACACCATTCGCGCCGGGCGCAAATACTTTGACGTCGCCGTCATTGGCGACGTACAAGTCGTTCATCGAGTCAACCGCCAGTTCAAATCCACTGATGGGACCACTTGTTGCTCCCGTTATCTTGCGGATCGGCGCAGTGTTGCCGTTGGCATTTGCCGCGTACTCCAAGATGCCGCCGTCGACGGACGAGACGTACGTGGTCCCGGTTCCATCCACGGCGATTCCGCCAAGTCCGTTTCCCATCTCAGTGAGCGAGCCGGAAATCTCGCGCAAGGGCGTTGCATTTCCCGTTGCGTGTAACGCGTATTCCGTAATGCTCGGCGTTGCTGCGTTCGCGATGTAGAGCAGTTTGCCGGCTTGCCGTGTTTCGAAGGCTCCGGAGGACGATGGACTTCGTTTGACGGCGTCCGCCGGCGTAACTTGACCGCACCCTGTCATGGTGCCGCTCGCAACGACGAGCACGATTGCTTCTAGCGTGCAACGCAGTTTCATCTTGGCTTTAGCGTCAGGCGAATGCCGTCGTCGTAGCTCGTCTTGGGAAGCGTGCCGAGAAGCGCGCGCAGGCGATCGTCGTTAAGAATAATCGGGTCGGACATCAGGTAGTTCATCTCGGCGAAGTTGCGCATCTCACCATTGAATACGCCGAAGAGCTGCAGCACCGTTTTATTGAGCACTAAATATTTTGGCTTCTGCCCGCATGCCGCATAAATTCTGTCGGAAAACTCGCGCTGCGTGATCTCTCCGGGGCCGGCATAGTTCCAGAACGTTCCGTATGCGCGCGGCTCGTCAAGAACGCGCACGGCGACGCGCGCGCAATCGGGAATGAAGGCCCACTCGTGACGCACGTCCACCGGACCGATCACCATCGAGCGCTTGCCCAACGGCGCATTAGCGAATTGGGCCGTTAGGTAGCTCTTCTCCATGCCCGGACCGTAGAGGTCGGGTAGGCGCAGCACCACCGTTTCGAGGCCGTGACCGTGGGCGGCCAGGAGAAGGTCCTCTTGCTCTTTGCGCATCTTCGCGTTGAAGGCCCGCGGTTCGCGCGGGTGCGTTTCGTCGACCGTATTGCTCTGCGCCAAGCCATACGGATAGACGGTGCCGATGAGCAGCAGACGTCGTACTCCCGCCGACTTTGCGCCTTCCAGCGTCGCCTTCATGATCTTCGGATGAAGTTCGAAGTGGTCGTATGGCACGCCGACGAGATAGATCGCCGATTCAACGCCCTCCAATGCCGCGCGCGCAGAATCCGCATCGGCATTCCACGTAACCAACTCCGCGCGCGGATCGTCCGCGAACAGCTTCTCGAGTGCGTCTTTACTTCGCCCGATTACGCGGTAGCCGCGGTTCTGCTCGCTCAGCGCCGCCGCGACGGCACGCCCCACGGCACCCGTTCCACCGATCAACCCGACCGAACTCATTTCGTCACTCCTCTTTTCGCAAGGCATTTTACCACCCGGACCCCGGCGAACCCCGCGCGCTTGTTCGACGATACGCAAGTGAAAGAGAGAGGGGCCGCCGCGCCGTGAAGAATAAGCGCGCGCAATGGTCGCCATCGGCTTTTCGGGTGCTGTCGGCAACACTCCACTGATCGAGTTGCGTACGCTCTCGAGCGCACTCGGCCGTCGCGTACTGGGGAAGGCGGAGTTCCTCAACCCCGGGGGCTCGGTCAAAGATCGCGCCGCTCGCGCCATCGTTGACGATGCAGAAGCGCGCGGCGTGCTGCAGCACGGCGGTACGATCGTCGAAGGTACCGCCGGAAATACCGGCATCGCGCTTGCGCTCGTCGCGAACGAGCGCGGATACCGCAGTATCATCGTCGTGCCCGACGATCAATCGCAGGACAAGATCGAGCTCTTGCGAGCCTACGGTTCCGACGTGCGCGTCGTTCCGTCGGTCCCGTTTACCAATTCAGAGAATTACTACCACGTTGCGCGACGCATCGCCGAAGCGACGGCCGGTGCGTTTTGGGTGAATCAATTCGAGAACACCGAAAATCGGCGCACGCATGAGGCGACGACCGGCCCGGAGGTGTGGGAACAAACCGGCGGCCGAATCGACGCCTTCGTGGCGGCAGCGGGAACCGGCGGGACCCTCGCCGGCGTCGCGCTCGCGCTCAAAGCGCGCGACGAGCGCATTCTGACCGCGCTCTGTGATCCGTACGGATCGGCGCTCTACAACTACGTAAATAATGGAGAGCTCAAACCCGAAGGCGACTCTGATCTCGAAGGTATCGGCATCAAACGGCTTACTGCCAACTTCGAAGGCGCCCCGATCGATCGGGCGCTACGGGCAAGCGATGGGCAAGCCGTCGGCATGGCGCACTGGTTGCTCGAACGCGAAGGACTCTTTCTGGGCGGTTCGAGCGGTCTCAACGTGGTCGGGGCGGCGACTGTTGCCAAAGAGCTGCCCGAAGGCTCGACTGTTGTGACGATCCTGTGCGACGGCGGCGGCCGCTATCTATCGCGCATCTTCAACGAGGCGTGGCTAGCGCTGAATAACTTCAACCGCAGCCTGACGCTTGAGGAGATTCTGGCGCCCCGACAGGTGTTCTGAAACGGTTGGAATAAGATAACCATAGTCAACATTTCTCTGATTCTCCCCAGGAGGCTTCGATGACCACCACCGAGACGCAAGCGCCATTGGGTTTCTTGCGCATCAACGACACCGCTCCGAATTTCAGCGCCGAGACCACCGACGGCCCGATCGACTTTCACGAGTGGATCGGCAACGGCTGGGCGGTCTTGTTCTCACACCCCAAAGACTTTACGCCGGTCTGTACCACCGAGCTGGGTTACCTCGCCGGACTCGCGAGTGAGTTCGCGCGACGGAACACGAAAATTATTGGGCTGAGCGTGGACCCCGTCAGCGATCACGTGCGATGGGCGAGCGACATCGAAGAAACGCAGGGGCATAAGCTGAATTATCCGCTGATCGGCGATCCGGAACTAAAGATCGCGAGATTGTACGGCATG
>JAFAOZ010000030.1 GCA_019247395.1 Vulcanimicrobiota bacterium
CAGATCTGGTGGCTTTGCTGACGCTGATGCTGGGCAGTTGGACGCGCATCAACGGCGCAGGGCTTACCTGCCCCGACTGGCCGCTCTGCCGAGGGCATTTCGTACCGTCGCTCGGCGACGGAACGATCTGGGAATGGTCGCACCGGCTCCTTGCGTTCACCGTTGCGCCGTTGATCCTCGCGCTCATCGCGGTGGCATGGCGTCAGCGCCGGCGCTCCCGGTTTATCGGCCCGGCGATGGCAGCAATCGCCGCGATCTTCGTCATCCAGGTTTTTCTCGGTGCCGAAACGGTTCGGCTCGCCAACACGCCGCTCTCCGTCGTCCTGCACTGGGCGACCGCGATGGCGCTGATCGCTTCGCTCTCCGCGATGGCAGTATTCGCTGCAGCGACCGGCGCCTCTGAAGCGGATACGGTTGCAGCGGAGCACCGGCCGCACGGATTGCTGCTCGTACTTGCCGTCACCGCGCTCTGCGCATTCGTGACGATGTGCGTCGGCGCATACGTAAGCTCGAGCGGCGCGGGGCTTGCGTGTCTCTCCATTCCGGGGTGCGCCGGAAACGTCGTTGTCTACACTGCGGGACAGTACGTGCAGATGCTCCATCGCGTCGCTGCAGGCATCACGCTGATTTTCGCAGCCGGTTCGCTCGCGATGGTCTGGGCACAGCCGGCGTCACGGCGCGTGCGCACCGCCGTCGCGATCGGCGCCGCGCTGGTCTGCGTTCAAGTGCTGCTGGGACTGCTCAACGTCGCGCTTCGACTGCCGACGGATTTGCGCGAAGCGCACGCTCTCAATGCGGCCCTGCTCTTTTTGGCCTTCTTCCTCGCGACGGCATTTGAGGCGCTCGATTCGGCGCCGCTGCACCGCGCCGTCGTCGCTGCGAAGAGTTTGACGCAATGATCGCACAGCTGCGCGACTACTACGAACTTTCCAAGCCGCGCATCATCGTACTGCTCCTGATCACGACTGCCGCCTCGATGGTGATGGCCGCGCGCGGAATCCCGCCTTTGCCGCTGCTCTTCTGGACGCTCTTCGCCGGCGCGCTCGCCGCTGCGTCGGCCGGTGCGCTCAACTGCGTATGGGATGCCGACATCGACCGGATCATGAAGCGCACGCAGTTGCGTCCAATTCCGCAAGGGCGTGTCTCGGAGACTCGTGCGGCGATCTTCGGTTTAGTGGTCGGTGCGGTTTCATTCGCGCTCTTCTACACGCTCGTCAATCCGTTGGCGGCATGGCTCTCGCTCGCCGGCAACCTCTATTACGTCGTGATCTACACGATGTGGCTCAAACGGATCACGCCGCTCAACATCGTCGTCGGCGGGGCGGCGGGCTCGGTACCCCCGCTGGTCGGCTGGGCGGCGGTGACGCATACCGTCGGCGGCCCCGCTCTCGGGCTCTTTGCGCTGATTTTTCTCTGGACGCCGCCGCATTTTTGGTCGCTGGCGCTGATGACCGAAACCGACTACGGCAAAGCAAACATCCCGATGTTTCCGAACGTCCACGGACGGGAGCGCACCAAACGCGAGATCGTCTACTATACGCTCCTGCTGGTTGCGGCGTCACTTGCGCTCTATCCGCTTCATATCATGGGCGCCGTCTACTTTGCGGCTGCCGCCGTGCTTGGCGGCATTTTCGTGCTCGACGCGCTGCGCACGTGGCGCGAACAGTCCGACAACCTGCAAGCGCGCAAGCTCTTTCGGTTTTCGCTGCTCTACCTCGCGCTGATGTGCGCGGTAATGGTGGTAGACCGGATCGTGTAGTGGCCTGTAACTCGTGAACCGGCTGCTCTGGACGCTTTCGCTCGGCGTCTTCGCCGGCGCCCTCGACCTGAGCGTGCTGTCGCCGGCGCTTCCCGCCCTTGGCCGCGACCTTCACGTGCAGACGAGCGATCTCGCGTGGGTCTTTACGCTCTATCTGCTCGTGACCGTTCTTTCCATTGCGCTTGCGAGCACGCTCGCCGATCGATATGGCCGGCGTCCGGTTTATCTTACGTGCCTCGCGTTATTCGCATCCGGCAGCATCCTCGCAATCATTGCACCGAGCTACCCCATCTTCTTGACGGCTCGCGCGATTCAAGCGCTTGGCGCCGGCGGCATCTTCCCGGTCGCGACCGCAACGATCGGCGACGTCGTGCCCGCGCCGCGACGCGGTGCGGCCCTCGGCATCGTCGCCGCAACCTGGGGACTTGCCGCCGTTATCGGACCGAGCATCGGCGGCCTCGTGACGCATTTCATCTCTTGGCGCTGGATCTTCGCAGCGAACGTACCGCTTGCCGCGGTGGTCTTCGTGCTCGCAATGCGCGACGTTCCGGCGCAAGCGCCGCGAACGCGCGAACCGCTCGATGCGCTCGGCTTAGGCTTGCTCTGCGTCGGATTGCTGGGGCTTATGGACGGCCTGATCGCCGCGCGTCCGATTATCGGCGTCCTCGGCGTCTTCATTCTTGCGGCGTTCTGGATTTGGGAAACGCTCTGCGATGCGCCGATCGTGCCGCTGGAGCTTCTGCGCTCGCGACAACTCGTGAGAACGTACGTGCTCGAGATCCTGATCGGAGTCTTGGAAGGCTCACTCTTCTTCATTCCGACAGTCCTTGTCGGTGCACAAGGCCTCTCCGATGCCGCTGCAGGTTTCGTTGCCGCGCTCGGGGCCTTTGTCTTCGTCGCCATTATCCCGTACTCGGGTCGCGCGCTCGACCGCGTCGGAAGCCGCGACGTCTTGCTCGTCGGCGCTCTGCTTACCGAGGTCGGCTTGGCGCTGTTCGCCTTGGGCTTCCAATCGCTTCCGCTCGTACTGCTCGCGATGATCGTCGCCGGCGCAGGCTTTGGTGCGCTGCTCGGCGCGCCGACGCGCTATATCGTGACGAACGAGACACCGGTCCGAGCGCGCGGCACTGCCGTCGGGCTGCTGAGCCAAGCACTGATCGTCGGTCAGATCGTGGGCAGCTCGCTCGCGGGCGGGATCTTCGGGCTTGCCGGCAACGATATCACGGGCTATCGAAATGCGTATTTGGCATTCTGCGGCGTCGCATTCATAGCGCTGCTGCTCGCCGCGACGCTCAGGTCGCAGCGCGGCGAACGACGGCACAGGGCCGAAGAGGCAGCAGCTGGAGCGACCTAGCACGAAGCGGGTATATCTCATGCCTTGGAAGTTTTGGTGAGCGCGTGAAGGTCGACACTTCGGGCGCGCGTTGGCAAACGCTCGCGCGACGCCGATGGACGCGCCGCGAGCGCAGGGTAGTCTGGCGCGGACTGACCGGCCGCTTCGCGCTTGCAGTCGAGCCGCTGATCGGCATGGTCTTTATGGCGCTGCTCACGTGGGGCATCGTTTACCGCGCGCAGCACGTTCCTTCCGACGCGACGTTGATAAAGATCGCGTGGATCTTCGCTATCGGTGCGATCGCGTTTGCGGGATACTTCGTAGCGGTGCTCGTTGCGCCGTTTGCCGCCTATCTGCAGACGTTCCGACCGATTTACATTCTCGACGGGTACGTGCGCTACCGCGAGCCGGACGCGCGCTCGCGCGTTGACGGCTGCGGTTACGCAGCCGCGCTCTTTGCCGATCGCGCGATGGCGTACGAATGGGAGTGGCTTGGCAAGAAGCCACTCCCGAACGCGACGCTGCCCGCGCTGGTGGAATTTTCGCTGTACGCCGGTATTCACAAGATCGACGGACGGCCGACCGGTCTGCTGCCCGACGAAGAGTTGCCGCTCCTCGCCATCGGGATCGCGACGCAGCACGGCAAACAGGGCGAATTATAAGAATTCTCTGAGAGGGACCAAGCGAACGGGCGGGAACGGCTACGGCATGAAACCCGTGGTATGCATCGTCTTTTTATTTGCTGTTACCGCTTGTTCGCGAATCGGCGCTTCGAGCGCGGTGCCGGAGGCAAACGCTCGAGACGTCCAGCCGTTCAATCTCGGCAACGGCAAAATTCAGCACGTGATCGTCATCGTGCAGGAGAACCGCACGGTCGATAATCTCTTCAATGGCTTTCCGGGCGCTGATACGGTCCAATCGGGTAAAAACAGCTACGGCACAACGGTCCCGCTCCAGCCGGTTTCGCTGGCCGCTCCGTACGATATCGGGCACGATCATGGGAACTGGCTCAACGAGTATAACGACGGCAAAATGAACGGATTCAACCTCGATAGTGAGAAATGCTATGCAAAGAAATCGGGTGGTTGTCCGCATCACACGATTGCCCCATACGGTTACGTCCCGAAGGACGAAGTTAAGCAATACTGGACGCTCGCCCAGAGCTACGTCTTCGCCGATAACACGTTCGAGACGAATCAGGGACCGAGTTTCCCGGCACATCAGTATCTTGTAAGCGGGTCGTCCTCGATTAACAATGACATATGGAATCGTGCAGCGGACAACGCGAGCGCCGAAAATCTACGGCATCAAGGCGGATGCGACTCCGGAGTCAGGGCCACGGTACCGGTCATTAATATAAACGGCAACCTGGTTAAGCCCGTATTCCCGTGCTTCGAGCGGCGATCGATCATGACGCGCATGAACGAGATGAACGTCACGTGGCGCTATTATCAGGCGAGACCCGGTCATGGGGCGTGGAACGCTCTCGACGCACTGCGGGGAATCCGCTACGGCACCAGTTATAAGAACGTCATCTGGCCGTCGCACACATTTATTAGAGACGTGGCAAAAGGCCGCCTGGCGCAAGTCACGTACGTGACGCCGACCGCAAATAACTCGGATCACCCGGCCCACAACAACGGCACCGGCCCTGCCTGGGTCGCATCGGTCGTGAACGCCGTCGGCGAGAGCCCCTATTGGGACAGCACCGCCATCTTCATCACGTGGGACGACTGGGGCGGCTGGTACGATCACGTCGCGCCGCATATCTACAACGCGTACGAGCTGGGTTTTAGAGTTCCGCTGATCGTCGTCAGCCCCTATGCCAAGTCAGGATATGTCTCGCATCAGGCACACGAGTTCGGCAGTATCTTGAAGTTCGTCGAGGGGGTCTTTAACTTGAAGTCGCTCGACACCACCGACGTACGCTCCGACGACTTCTCCGATTGCTTCGATTTCTCGCAGGCGCCACGGAAGTTCAAGCGGATTCCCGGCGCGTTGGGCAAGGGGTATTTCACGAACCAATCGGACTCAGCGGACGAGCCCGAGGAAGACTGACTGCTAGCGCCGGCTACTGCTGGGCGTTGTTCAGTGGGACGCGCAACGTCGTTTCGGACGGCCAGTGGTGGCCATAGCCCGACATCAGACAAACCGCCGCGCCGATCGCGAAGATGACGATCAAACCGAGGAAGGCAATTCGATACAGGCCCGGCGGAATGCCTCGGCTCTCCGGAACCTTACTAAAATCGAGGTACTCGTCGTCGCGAATGATCATGAGGCGGTAAATCCGATCACGTTGAGCCCGGCCAGGATTGCGAGGACCGCGCCGACCCCGAGCAACAGCAGCATCAGCTTGAAGACGTTGTTTTCGACGCCGACCGCGTGCCAATCTTTATAGAGCGAGTAGAAAGAAACCACCGCCACGACGATCCCGGCGATCACCGCTCCGAGCCGTTCGATAATTGCCGCGTTCACTCTCGCACCTCGTAATCGTAAGGGATTCTGATTTTGTTCAGATCTAGGAGCCGAGGGCCGAGGTTTACTACGGTAAATGAGGCCTGAGGCGACAACGATATGGACAAAATGAGAGTCCCTTATATCAAGTAGAATATAGAGAATAGCACTACCCAAATCACGTCGACGAAATGCCAGTAGAGGGTTCCCGCCGTGATCCCGAAGTATTTACCGCGCGTGTAAACGCCGGCCGCCGACTGCATCACGAGAACCGTCAGATAGCAGACGCCGACGAACACGTGGAAACCGTGCATCCCCGTCAACGTGAAGAAGGACGCGCCAAAGATGCCGCTGCCTGCCCACGTCACGTGCTCGCTGAAGATCAAATGCGTGTACTCGTAGCCCTGGCCGGCGAGGAACCCGGCGCCGAGCACGATCGTCGCGAGCAGGAACCCCATATAGCGCATCCAGTGGCCGTGCTTGAAGTTCTCGAGCGCATAGTGCATCGTCGCACCCGATCCAAAGAGCACCACGGAGTTCCACGCCGCAAACGGAACGTCGAGACGATGGATGCCCGGCGGGGGCCAGCCCTGCCCGCTGTTGCGCATATACAGATATGCGAAGATGAACGACGAAAAGAGAACGCAGTCGCTGATCAGGAAGAGCAGGAAGCCCTGCAGGCGCAGCTCGCGCGTTTCGATGTAGAGCTGGTCAACCTCGCCGTGAGCGTCGTGGGCGAGCGTTGCGGCAGTCATCAGTGCGCACCGGCCGCGACGGGCGGCGGCGAATCGGTGAGCTCTTCCTCGAGCCCTTTATACGGCAGCGGCTGCGCGAAGTCGTAGGGCAGACCGTAAACCGTCGGGATATGCTTGAAGTTGTAGTAGTGCGGCGGCG
>JAFAOZ010000324.1 GCA_019247395.1 Vulcanimicrobiota bacterium
ATCGCGGCAAAGAACACGAGCGCCTTCATCTGATCTCCGGCGAAGAGGCCGGGCGCGCCGCGGCAGCCTCCCGCAACGTGGACGTCGAGGTGCGCAAAGGCGAACGCTTTTTTGACGATGCTCCCGTTTCGATCATCGTCGATCGCTGGCTCGACGAGCTCAATGAACACCTCGGTTATACGGTCGAATGGGAACGCTTTCGTCCGAACTTCTTCGTGCGAGCCGCGCGTGACTTTACGCAGAGTGAATGGCAGTTGCAGGGCGCCGATCTTCTCATCGGCGGAGCTCGCCTGCGCGTACGCTGCCCGATCGAACGTTGCGTCGCAATCACCTATCATCCGCGCGGGGAGCCGAGCGATCCGGAGATTCTGCGCTTTATCGCGCAACGGCGCGACGCGTGCATGGGCATCTACTGCGACGTCGTAGAACCCGGCCTCGCCTCCATCGGCGATTCCCTGGTGCTCGAACCCCATCAAACTTAAACTTCCTTACCGGCAAGGCCCCGAAGGGGCCGCAGTCTCGAGCGGAACGAGAAGTCCTGAGCGTAGCGAAGGACTCGAGTGAAGTCGAGAGGCGCCGCTGCACCCTTAGCGACGCCTCTGTCCCCCCACACCCGGCACAATGGAGCATACCGCGCGCCGCGCCGCCGCGCCCTAGTGCAACTGCATTAGACCGATCGGCACTACCGGATGGAACTTCCAACCGGAAAAGCGACGCTTTACAGCGCGCGTCGTCCTTCGAGCGCTTTGGCGATCGTGACCTCGTCGGCATAGTCGAGATCGCCGCCGATCGGCAAACCGTATGCCAAGCGCGTCACGGTAACGCCGAGCGGAAGAAGCAGGCGCGAGAGATAGAGTGCTGTCGCTTCGCCTTCGGCGTTTGGATTCGTTGCGAGAATGATCTCGCGCGGATTTTCACGCCCGATGCGTTCGACGAGCTCCTTGACGTGCAGCTGTGCCGGCCCGATGCCGTCCATCGGCGAGATCAACCCGCCCAGCACGTGGTAGCGTCCTTTGAACGCGGCGGTGCGCTCGATCGCGTATACGTCCTTTGCCTCGGCGACCACGCAGATCGTTGCGGCGTCGCGGCGATCGTCGCTGCAAAACTCGCACGGGTCGCTCTCCGCGAGCGAATAGCAGATGGAACAAAAGCGGACGTTATCTTTCACGGCGATGATTGCTTCCGCCAGGCTCTGCGCCTCGTGGCGCGGCCGGTTCAACAAATGAAAGACCAATCGTGCCGCCGTCTTCGGTCCGATCGTCGGCAGCTTGCTGAACTTGTTGATCAGCGCGGCGATTGGGCTGGGTGCTTGGCGAAGCTGCGTCACATCAATCCGGGAAGCTTCATCCCTCCGGTGACCGATCCCATTCGCTTCTGCGAAGCTTCATTCGCCTTACCCAGCGCGTCGTTGACCGCGACGGTAATGAGATCTTCAAGCGTCTCGACGTCATCGGGATCGACGGCGTCTTTTCCGATATGCACGCGCTTGACGCGCTGATCGCACGTGACCTCGACCGTCACCGCGCCGCCGGCCGCCGTTCCGCTGACGACCGTATTGGCCAGCTCTTCTTGTGCCTTCTGCATCTCGGCTTGCATTTTTTTGAACTGTGCGAGCAAATGAGCTTGATTCATCATCGTTCCGTTCGTTATCGTATTCGTTCGTTTGCATAATCGAAGAGGGCGTCGGTGCTCTCCTCTTGGGCGGCCGGGCGCGGCGTGCTGCCATCCACCTTAAGACGCAGCTTGAGTGGAACGCCAAGTACGTCGGCGATTGCTTTTTCGATGAGCGCCGCATGATCGCGCAGCGTTTCCGCGCTCCACGTGTTGGGAAGCTTGAGCACGACGGCGTTGCTCTCGACGGAGTCTATAGCCGCCCGCGAGAGCGGCGCGCTGAGCGATTGCCGCTCGCCCTCGACTTTCCCGCGTATGCTCTGCCAGGCGGCACGCACTTTTTGCAGCGAAACGTCGCCGCGCCGTTTCGGCGGCTCCGCTTGCGACGGATCCGGCGCAGCCGGCGCGGCCGCAGCCGGAGCCTGCGGCGCCGCAGCGGGAGCGGGAGCCGCAGGGGCGGGTGTCGCAGCGGTGGGCGCAGCCGCAGCCGGGACCGCACGGTTCGAGCCGAGGCGTTCTTCCAGCACGGCGATGCGCGTCGAGAGCGCATCGAGGCTCGAATCCTCAGCGGTCATGATGAAGCGCAGCAGCGCCGTCTCGAGCTCAAGCCGCGCATTGCCGCCGGCCCGCGCCAGCGCCGACGCCTCGCCGAACGTTCGCAATGCCCGCAGGATCGCCGGTTGAGTAAGCGACTCTGCCTGACGCACGACCCGCGCGGCGTCTTCGGGCGCGAGATCGCGCGCGAGCAGCTCGGGATCGATACGGGCCACCAAGAGATTTCGAAAGGCCGCGATCAGCGAGCGCATCAGCACGGACAGGTCGGTTCCAGCGTCGCCGGCCTCCTCGACGACGCGCAGCGCGGCGGTCGCGTCGCGCGCCGCGGCGGCTTCGACCAGCGCCTCCGCGAACTGCCGCCCCGTCGCGCCGAAGGCCAGGTCGAGGGTCGCAGCCGTTGCGCGGGCGTCGCCCGAATATGCCGCGAGCTGCTCGAGCATCGTCAGTGCGTCGCGCAGACCGCCGTCGGCGCGGTAGGCAATAGCGGCCAATGCGTCGTCATCGATCGCGATCTTCTCGGCCTTGGCGATCTCCTTCATCTTCTCGATCATCACCGGAACGGCGATGCGCCGAAACGCGTAGCGCTGGCAGCGGGACAAAATCGTCACCGGAAGGCGTTCCGGTTCGGTTGTCGCCAGAATGAAGACGGCGTGGGGCGGCGGCTCTTCGAGCGTCTTGAGAAACGCGTTGGCGCCCTCTTTCGTCAGCATGTGCGCTTCGTCGATAATGTAGATCTTCATCCGCATCGACGCGGGCGCAAATTTGACAGCCTCTCGCAAAGCTCGGATCTCGTCGATTCCGCGATTGCTGGCCGCGTCGATCTCCAAAACGTCGAGCGCCGCCCCCGCGAGCATCGCCCGACAATTCTCGCAGGTATTGTCGGGCCGGGGCGTCGGACCGTTCTCACAATTAATGCAGCGTGCTAGAATCTTTGCAGCCGAGGTCTTTCCGGAGCCGCGCGGACCCGAGAATAAGTATGCGTGGGCGATTTTTCCGCTTTCGATAGCGGCCGTCAGCGTTCGAACGACCGCATCTTGGCCAACCAGATCAGAAAACGTGAGGGGTCGCCAGGTGCGGTACAGAGACACGGCTCTAAGGGGCCTCTGAAGAAGTCGCTGCACCGATCGCGGCGAGCCGTTCCGGCGCAGATCCCAAAGAGATTGTCCTCAGCGATCGCAAAGAGTCGAAGGGGTTTGGCAGAAAAGCCGCCAGCTGCGTTGTCAAGGGCTCGGTCACAGACTCAATTGAGTATGCTCCCTCGCCTTTTTCGAGCATCTTACGGCTTTTCTGCCCAAACGATCGGTACATGGACTTTTTCAGAGGCCCCTTACCTTTAGCAGGCCGTTTCGCGTCGCCTGCCGGAGGGTATGGTTGCAACGAGGCACCCGGGTGAGCGGTTATATGAATTGCTTCCCAGGCGGCGGCGCCTGGTTATTTGTGGGATAGAAAGATACCCGTGGATTTGCGTTCAGCGCTTCAAGAGAAGTTCGGCTTTGGTGGTTTTTACCCAGGCCAGGAAGAGGTCGTTTCGCGTGTTTTGCAAGGACAAGACACGTTGGCGATTCTTGCAACGGGTGCCGGAAAGAGCTTAACCTACCAGCTCCCCGCGCTTCTTCTCGAGGGCACGACGGTCGTCGTGAGTCCGCTCATCGCGTTGATGAAAGATCAGCTCGACATGCTGCGCGAGCGGGGAATTACCGATGTCGTCGCGCTGAACTCCACGCTCTCCGAAGATCAGGAGATGCGCGCGCGCGAGCGCATCCGCAGCGGGAAGGTGCGGATCGTTTACACGACCCCCGAAAAGCTGGAGGACGACGTCTTTTTGCGGCTGCTCCAGTCGATTCGCGTGCCGCTCTTCGTCGTCGACGAAGCGCATTGTATCAGCCAGTGGGGGCACGACTTTCGGCCCGCCTACCTCGCACTCGGCGGGGTCATCGCGAAATTGGGCCATCCGACGGTCTTAGCATTGACGGCTACGGCAACGCCCTCCGTCCGCGAGGACATTCTGCATCAGCTCGGCATCGAACAGGTCAAGCCGATCGTTCGCGGCTTCGACCGTCCGAACTTAATCTACGAAGCGCGTAAAGCGGACAAGGAAGCCGACAAGTTCAAGATTCTTACGTCGCTCTTTTCTGGCGCCGAAGCGCTGGACGGCACCGGAATTATCTATACGGCGACGATCAAGAACGCGCTAGAAGTGCAGCGCTTCCTCACCCGCGAACTCGGCATACCTGCGGCGGTCTATCATTCCAAGCTCCACAAAGAGGACCGCACGTCGGTTCATAATTTGTTCATGGACGAAGCGATCCGAGCCGTCGTGGCGACCAACGCGTTCGGCCTGGGGATCGACAAGCCCAACATACGGTTCGTCGTGCACTACGATCTGCCCGGGTCGCTGGAAGCGTATACGCAAGAAGCGGGCCGGGCGGGACGCGACGGCTTGCCGTCGCGATGCATCCTGATTTACCGGATGAGCGATACCCGGGTACAAAACTACTTCCTCACCGGAAAGTATCCCGACGTGGAAGAGGTCCAGCGCGTTTTCGGAACGATCGAAGTCTTCGGCGATCAGACCAGCGGCGTCTCGATGATCGATCTCCGTAAGATCTTGCAGCTGCCGCTCACCAAGCTGAAGGTCATCTTGGCCCTCCTCAAAAAATCCGGTTACATCGAGCACGTCGGTAAATCCGCGTACGGCTTGACGGAAGCGGTGCGCAAACATCGTGACCTGATGTTGAACTTGGCGAATTACGAGACGAAGAAATCGTACGATCAGAGTAAGCTCGCCATGATGCTGCAATACGCCGAGACGATGTCGTGCCGGCGGCGTTTCATCCTGAACTACTTCGGAGAGGACTTCGACGTCCTGAATTGCGGTGCGTGCGACAGCTGTCTGCGCGCGGTGCGGCGCGGCGTCGAAGCGCAAGCCACAACGGGCGGTTTCAAAATTGCCGACGTGGTGCGCCACGCCAAGTTCGGCGTCGGTACGGTCGAGCGCGCGGAACGCGACCTCGTGACCGTGCTCTTTCCGAGCGTTGGATATAAGACGCTGCTGGCCTCGGCGGTTCGACACGCCGAAGCGCAAATTGCGTAGGAACCTCGCAACACCCGTCGCGGTCTTGGCCGCACTGTACATCGCCGTCTCGGCGCAGACTCCAACACCGTTGCCCTCGTCCTCGCCGGCGCCCTC
>JAFAOZ010000326.1 GCA_019247395.1 Vulcanimicrobiota bacterium
GCGCCGTTCGACGATCCCGGCTGGCTGTTCGAGATAAAATGGGATGGTTATCGGGCTCTCTGCACGACCGAAGAGAACAAACTCACGGTCGTCTCGCGTAACGGTCTCGACATGCTGCGCCGCTTTCCGGACTTGCAGCAACTCGCAGGTGCGTTTGCGAGCGTTCCGGTCGTCGTTGACGGCGAGATCGTCAGCCTGGATTCCAAAGGACGCTCCGAGTTTCAGCGGTTGCAAGAGTCGCAAAAAAAACCGGCGGGCTTAACGTATGCTGCGTTCGACCTTCTCTACGCCGACGGCAAGGATCTTCGTTCGACGCCGCTTGAAGAGCGCAAAGCACTCCTGGAGCGGCTCATTGCCGACGACTCGATCGTGCTCTATTCCAAACACGTCGTCGGCAACGGAAACGCGCTTTACGAGAGCGCGCGAAAGCAGCATCTCGAGGGGATCATCGGCAAAAAACGCGACTCCGCATACCAAGAGCGGCGCAGTCGCGATTGGGTGAAGATCAAAACCGGCTACGAGCAAGAGTTCGTCGTGGGCGGCTGGACGGAACCCAAAGGGAGCCGCAAAGGCTTCGGCGCGCTGCTCCTAGGGGTCTATCAAGGGAAAAATTTGCGCTACGTCGGCTCGGTCGGAACCGGGTTCAGTGCAAAATTGTTGCGCGAACTCCACGGCCGCCTGCGCGAAATTGAACGCAAGACCTCGCCGTTCGTAAATAAAGTCGATGCGAACGCACCGATGCATTGGACGTCGCCCGAGCTGGTCGTGCAGGTGCGGTTCTCCGAATGGACGCGGGACCTCTATCTGCGCCAACCCGCGTACCTTGGGCTGCGTCCCGACAAACGCGCCGCCGACGTCGTCGCCGAATTCCCCGCTACCGAATAATGGCCCAGCAGCGTGTCGAGCGCCGCGTCGGCTCGCGAACGCTCTCGCTCTCAAACTTGGATAAAGTTTTATGGCCGCGCGATGGTTACACCAAGGGCGATCTCATTGATTACTACGAGCGCGTCGCCAATTACGCGGTCCCGTATCTCGCGCAACGGCCGCTCACGTTGCAGCGCTATCCGGATGGAATCGATAACCAAACGTTCTTCGAAAAGCAGCTGCCGCGCGGTACGCCGGAGTGGATCGATCGCGTCACGCTGCCGACGCCGGGCGGCCGGCGCAGCCACACAACGTTTATCGTCTGCAACGACGCGCCGGCGCTGGTATGGCTTGCGAACATGGCGACCATTGTCTTGCACATTTGGACGTCGCGGATGCCGCAACTCGACGAGCCCGATTTCGTGATCTTCGATCTCGACCCGGGCGAGCGGTGCACGCTGAAAACGCTTGCAACGGTGGCGCTACGCTTTCGCGAGTTGCTTCAAGCGATCGGCTTGAATCCGCTCGTGAAGACGACGGGTGGCTTCGGCTTGCACGCGATCGTGCCGCTTGCATCCGGATACTCCTACGATACGGCGAAGGTTTTTGCCGAGATCGTCGCACGACAGGCGGCCGCGGAGCTCGGTAAGCTGACAACCTTGGAACGAACGATCGCAAAGCGGCCGCAGAATGCCGTCTATCTCGACTGGGTTCAAGTCGGTCAAGGTAAGACGATCGTCGCGCCCTATACCTTGCGCGCGCGGGACCATGCGCCCGTTTCGACCCCGCTGCATTGGCAGGAGGTCGAAGCCTTCTCCCGTCGCCGAACGGCCGGTGCGCCGGCCGACGAGTTCGCAGGGTTCAACATCGCCACGACCCCCAAGCGGCTTGCGCGCGAGGGCGACCTCTGGGGGCCAAAATACTGGAAAAAACAGCGCTTGGAGCCGGCGTTGAGCAAAGCCAAACGCTTGTGGTAGCCGGGTGGCTTGGGTAGAATAAGCGGGCTATGGCGCATGCAATTTGGTCCGGATCCATTAATTTCGGTCTCGTAACGATCCCCGTCAAGCTTTTTACGGCGGTCAAGACCGACGAGCTCTCTTTTAATCTGCTTCACGCCAAAGACGAGGGGCGCATCAAATACGAGCGCATCTGCTCGCTCGAAGATAGGCCCGTGCCTTGGGACGAGATCGTTAAGGGATATGAGTACGAAAAAGGGCAGTACGTGCTCCTCACCGACGAGGACTTCAAAAAAGTCAATCCTGAAGCGACGCAGTCGGTGGATATTCTCGAGTTCATCGAGCTCGACAAAATAAACCCGATGTACTTCGACAAGCCGTACTATCTCGAACCCACGAAACAAGGGCGCCACGCGTACGCGCTGCTGCGCGAAACGCTCGCGCATACCAATCGCGTCGCAATCGCGCGCGTGGTAATCCGGACCAAAGAGTACATTGCGGCAGTAAAGCCGCTCGAAGACGCGCTGGTGCTCGAGCTGATGCACTGGGCCAGCGAAATCGTCGCGGCCGATACGATCGACGTTCCGGAACGCACCAAGCTGCCGGAAAAAGAACTCAAGATGGCGCAGATGCTCGTCGATACGATGAGCGTCGACGAGTTCGAACCGGAGAAATTTACCAACAAATACCACGACGAGCTTTTGACGATGATCGAAGCGCGCGCCGCCGGCAAGGAGCTTCCGAAGCCGAAGAAGGCGCCGACGCGTGCGAAAGTCGTCAATCTGATGGACGTTCTCGCGCAGAGTCTCGAGGAAAGCAAGAAGCGTCGCGCCGATGCCAACGGCAAAGCGACGACGAAACGGCGTAAAAAGACCGCCGCATAGGAGCCCCCGGTGCCGCGCGTTCCTACGATCGAGACGCCGCGCTTGATTCTGCGAGATTGGCGCGACGCGGATGTCGAGGCGTGGGTCGCGATCAACGGCGATCCTCGCGTCACGGAGTTCTTCCCCACAAACTATACGCGCGAGTTCTCCGAGGCGAGCGCCGCGGCGATTCGCGCACAACTGGCGCGCGACGGCTTCGGCTGGTGGGCGCTCGAAGTTCGCGGCGGGCCGCCCTTCATCGGCTCGATCGCATTGCAGGCCGTTCCATTTCAAGCGGCCTTTACGCCGGCCAATGAGATCGGCTGGCGACTTTCAGCCGAAGAGTGGGGCCGCGGCTACGCGACCGAGGGCGCCCGCGCCGCGCTCGATTACGCATTCACCGAACTCAAATGGCCGGAGGTCGTCGCCTTTACCGCCGCTCCGAATCTGCGTTCGCAACGCGTGATGGAACGGCTTGGCATGACGCACGATGCGAACGACGACTTCGATCACCCCAAGATCGAAGCCGGTCATCCGCTGCGCCGGCACCTGCTCTATCGCATCAAGCCTTCAGCGTAAGCCGCTGTCGACCGTTTCGACTTGGGCGGCGAGCGCAGCGGCGCCATCGCCACCGCGCGCCGGTATGTGATCGTCTTGTGAGTAAAAGTCGTCGCGGCGCGCATTGAACAAGCCCATCGCGAGCGCAACCGATGCGAACGTCAACGATTCGATGCCGGCAAAGCGCGGTCCGAATGCACCGAGCATGCCGGTTGAAGCCGGCGGTGCCAGGATTCCCGACAAAGAATCGAGCGACGAGCTCGTTCCCAGCACCGTTCCTTGCTCGCGATCCGATGCGGCATTGCTGATGAGGGCGGTGATGCCCGTATTGGCAAGCGCCATGCCGAAGCCGAAGAGCAGCAGCGTCGTCGCGACGAGCGCGAGCGAGTGCCCGACGAAGGGTACCAGCGCGAAGCCGGCGACCAAACACGCCAGACCAATGTTCGACATCGAGCGGTCACCCAGGCGCGCCGACACGCGCCCGACGACGACCGCGTTCATGACGACGTTCACGACTGCGAAAATCGAAAAGAGATAATCGGTTTCGGTGAGGTTGAAACCGAGTTGACGCTGCAGAAAGAGGGCAAATGCGGCGAACCAGCCGTAGAGCGCGAGTGCAATCGCGAGTTTCTGCCAGAGCAGCCGCGCGAGCCGGGGTTTGAGGAAACTGCCGACGATCGCGTCGAGCCCGAGTCGCTCTTCGTCCTGGCGCCGCGCGCGTGATTCGGGCAGCATGGTGATCGTTAGCACGAGCGTCACAAACTGCAATCCGGCTGCGACCAAGAACGGCGTCGCGAAGCCGAAGTGCTCGTAGAGAATCCCGCCGCTGAAGGGACCAAAGACCATACCGGCCGCGAACATTGCGCTGATGAATCCGAATGCGCGCGCTCGCTGGCGCGGCTCGACGAGATCGGCGACGTACGCCTGCGTGATACTGATGTTTCCGCCGGAAACGCCTTCGACGACGCGTGCCGCAAAGACGACGCCGATGGGTGCCAGCGCGAGGGCGGCCGCGATGTTGGGGGCGAGGCCCAGCATCGCCCAACCGATCGTCGCGCCGATCTGGCTGATGATCAGCACCATTTTTCGACCAATCCGATCGGAAACGTAACCCCAGAGCGGCGCCGAAACGAGCTGGCAGAACGAGAACGTCGCAAAGAGAATCCCGACGACGACGGCCGATAGCCCGAAATGCGTCACAAAGTAGGGCAACATCGGAATCAGCATGCTGAATCCGACGATGTCGATGAACGTAATGCCGAGAATCGGCAGAAGCTTACGGATCACGCCGAACCGCTATTCGAGGTGGCCTAGCGAGAGGACTCTACGGGCAGGACGATGCGTGAGAAACGCTCGGTCTTGCGCAGCAGATCGAGCTTATACGGTCGGCTGAGATCGATGCTCGTGAGCAGCTTGTACAGGGCGTCGAGGCTCTTGATACTTTGGCCCTCGAATGCGAGAAGAACGTCGCCCGCACGCAGTTGCGCGGTATCCGCGGGGCTGCCGGGCTCGACCGAGTCGATGACGATTGCGCGCCGGTCGTCTAGGCCGAGCCTCCGTGCTGCGCTCGCGGGCAGTACGATATCCTGAGCCGCAATACCGAGATAACCGCGCCGCACGCGTCCGTCGCGCATCAGCAGTCCGGCAATGTGCTTGGCGGTATCGATTGCGATAGCAAAACAGATGCCTTGGCCCGGGAAGACCGCGGTGTTCACACCGATGACGTCGCCGCTGGCGGTGACCAGAGGACCGCCTGAGTTTCCCGGGTTGAGCGCGGCGTCGGTTTGGATGATGTTTTCCATCAACCGGCCGGATTGCGAACGCAGCGAGCGGCCGAGCGCGCTCACGACGCCGGCGGTCACGGTATACGCTAAACCGTATGGATTGCCGACAGCGACCACAAGCTGCCCGGGACGCAGTGCGGAAGAGTCGCCAAGCGTCGCGTAGGCGAGATCCGGCGCATTGACGCGCAGTACCGCCAAATCGGAGTCGGGGTCGTCGCCGATCACTGAGGCCGGCAGTTCCCGTCCATCGAGCAACGCGATGGCGACGCGGGTCGCATCGTGCACGACGTGGCTGTTGGTGATGACGAATCCGTCGGGGGTGAAGACGAAGCCGCTTCCGTTGCCGCCACGGTGGCCGTTGCGGACCTCAATGCTGACGACAGCTGGGCTGACGCGTTCGGCAGCGGCCGTTACTGCCTTCGAATAGGGGTCGAGCGGCGCGGCGTCTTCGGTTTGGAGCAGAGGAAGGACCATGATAGGCTCCTCCCAACCGTCGGCCGCGGCGCGAGGTTTCGAGGGAGGGGCGGCGCTCGAAGCGGCGCGAATCGCAGTCAGTCCCGCGCCCAGATGGCGGAATTGGTAGACGCGCTGGTTTCAGGTACCAGTGGTGGCAACACCGTGGGGGTTCGAGTCCCTTTCTGGGCATGGCAACGACCAAGCAACGGCAATGCCCCAGCAACGTTCATAAACGATTGGAGCAGCGTTCCATGAAGATTTCAGGATTAGTCCGAGACACGTTTTCCGCCGCGTTCATCGGGGCGGTTCTTGCCGGGTGCAGTGCCGGCGGTTCGCAGATAATCGGAGGACCCCGCGCGGCCGCCATCGGGCACGCGTTGGCGATGACGAATATTGCGGGCCTCGTACCGCAGCAGTACGTAAGTCGCCAAAAATCATGGGTCAGTCCGCAATGGCGCAGCGCGTTACGAAGCAAGCATAAGAAAACGAAGCTGCTTTGGATCAGCGATCTCGGCTACGCCGCGGTTGAAGCCTACGATTATGAGACCGGCGCTTTGATCGGTGAAGTAACGGGCTTTTCGTACCCGTACGGGCTTTGCAGTGATAAGAATGGTAATGTCTATGTTTCCGACTTCTCGTTGGACAAGGGCTTCGAGATCCAGGCAGGCACCTTCAAGATCATCAACTCCTGGCCGACCGGCGGCGAAGCCATCGGTTGTTCCGTGAGCAACGGCGGTGACGTTGCGTTCACGAACTTCTATCCGGGCGGGGTCGTAATTTTCCCCGGCGGCGGCCCGACCGGCCACACGTACTCTGGACCGGGCTACGATTGGGCCGCTGGCTACGATCCGAACGGCAACCTGTTCGTCGAGTGCAACTACGCATCGCCGTGCAGCAGTCCGCGCATCGCCGAGCTTCCAGCAGGCGGAAGCTCGTGGATCTCGTTAAACTTCAGCTCCGGCATCGGGTTTGCGGCTGCAGTCCAATGGGACGGCAAGTACCTCGCACTCGCTGACCAGGCTTGCGGCAGCACCAGCAATACGTGCATAGACCAAGTCACCGTATCGGGTAGCACGGTCACACTGGTCAATCGGGTACGGCTCTCAGCGGGCAGCAGCGGTTGCAGCAACTACGTTGATATCTCTGGATCGTGGGGCTTTAATGCCAAAGATCCTAACGGCATCCTAAAACGTGAAGCCACCGCGCTCGCGTCGCCGAATTTGTCGTGTTTTCCCAGCCCGGTCCTCATCTGGCCGTATCCGGCCGGCGGAGCGCCGAAGCGAGTGCTTCAGTTGATGCCCTCCAGCTCCGGCTACGGCGCAACGATCACGAAAATTTAGACGGCCTCGCCCAGCCTAATCAGGTTACGGGCCGGGAGCGAAATTCGCTCGAAACAGGTACGTGCTCTGCACCGGCTTGCAGTTTACAAGCTTCGGCGAATACGTCAACTTCTGCGCGGCGGTGACGACGGCGCGGTCAAACGTTCGCATAGCCGCTCGATTGATAGACACGCGCGGCAGTCGCCTTTCCGTTCTAGGCACCAGGCGTCTCGCGCGGCGACGCCCGCTGCGGCGCTAAAATCCGCGTACGCCGTTGGGTGAACCCCATCCGCCTGGACCCGAATAGTATTTTTTGTATCTGCCGTCTCCGCACATATAGTTGCCGCAGCTGCCATCAGAGCCGGTAGGATGATTAAAATAATTCTTGTGTTGCCTGCTCCTTAGTTTCCATACGTATTTGCCGCCGTTCATGTGAGCGGCATTGCCGGCGAGCCCGATGACACCCGCCAGAAATGGCGACGCAACACTCGTGCCGCAGACGCCGGTCCAACCGCCGTAGCTGCTGATGTAGACAGCTACACCTGGCGAGCATCCGGATTCAGCCGAAACGTCGACCTCCGTACGGTACGTGCAGTCTGGATCGTGTTGCCATGACGGCTTAGGAACCCCAGGGCTTCCAACAGCGCCGGGCGTCGCGCACCCGAAGCCGGCGCCGTTCCAAAATGTCTCGCTGTAGCCGGATCCGCTTTTTGAAAGTTGCGTCCCTCCGACCGAGAGGACGCTATCGAGAACCGACGGGCCGCCCATGTTGCCGTAGCTCGCGTCGCCGGACGATGCGAGATATGCGATGCCCGGCGTGTTGAAGTAGTCCGGGAAGTTGGTATCGCCGCAGTCCCAACTGCCATAGCAAATCCAGCTGTTGCTGAGTATCGTCGCACCGAGCGTGACTGCTTCGGTTTCGGCTTGCTCGAAATCGCTGATGCCGTCTTTTGCTTCCATCAGGTAGATGGTGCACTTCGGGCAAGACGCGGAGACCATGTCGATGTCGAGATCGGTTTCCAGGCACCAGCCGTAGTTGCCGCAACTCGGAGGATAGTTGTACTGCTGACCGTTCTCGTTGTACTTGACGAGATTCGCCGTGCCGAGTCCGTATTGCGAACGATACTGAGCAAGATCGGACGAGGCCGAGGCAAGATCGCCGGCCTCGATGACGGCGATCTTCTGTCCGGATCCGCCACCGAGTTCGCTGGTGATGTTATA
>JAFAOZ010000078.1 GCA_019247395.1 Vulcanimicrobiota bacterium
CTACGTACCGCGCGATCGCACGGCCGCGCCGACTGGGAGTCGCATGGTTCGGTTGGGCGCTGATGCTGGCGGGTACCGCAATGGCCGCCGTGACGATCCTGGCGGGTAATGCGACGGTGCTCTACACGTTTTATGCGCCGCTCAAAGCGAGTCCGTGGTTTTACGTCGGTGCGACGCTTCTCGTGCTTGGTACTTGGGTCGTGGCCTTCGAGGTTTTCGAAAACGTTAACTATTTCCGAAGGAACAATCCCGGCAAAGCGGTGCCGCTCGTGGTGTTCACGACGGCTGCAACGTTTGTCATGTGGATCGTCGCGACGCTCGGGGTCGTCGCGGAAATGACGCTGCTGATCCCGTGGGCGTTCGGATGGACGTCCGGCATCAACGTCATGTTGACGCGAATGTTTTTCTGGTACTTCGGGCATCCGCTCGTCTATTTCTGGATCATGGGCGCCTACATCATCTGGTATAACATCATCCCCACGCGCTACGGCGGCAACGTGTTCAGCGATGCGCTTACGCGGTTGACATTCGTCATGCTCATCTTGCTGTCGACCCCGGTCGGCATCCATCACCAGTTTATGGAGCCCGGAATCTCGCCGGTCTGGAAGATGCTGCACACGGTGACGACCTACGGCGTCGCGATTCCATCGTTCATTACCGCCTTCGCCATCTTCGCTTCGTTCGAGCTGTTTGCCATAAAACAAGGCCGCAAAGGCTTCATTGCGACGGTCACGGCACTGCCCTGGAACGATCCAACGTTCAGCGGCGCGGCGCTGGGCATGGTGCTCTTTCTTCTAGGCGGGTTCGGTGGTCTGGTCAACGCGTCGTATAGCATGGACACCGTCGTGCACAACACCATCTGGATCGTCGGCCACTTTCACGTGACCGTGGGTGGGCCGGTCGCGCTCACCTTCTTGGGCGCGGCCTACTGGATGATCCCGCGCTTAACCGGACGCGAGCTTTGGAAACCGCAGTGGGCGCTTTTTCAAACGAGGCTGTGGTTCTTCGGCATGGCGATCATGTCGCTCTCCATGCATTTCGCCGGGCTGATGGGAGCGCCGCGCCGCACTGCCGAGGTCGGTTACATGGGAGCCGCCGCCGCTAATGCGTGGCAGCCGCTCATGCTGCTCGCAGCCGCCGGCGGCTTCTTTCTCTTTTGCAGCATCGTCGTATTCGTCGCCGTTGCAATCGGAACGCTCTTTCAAAATAAGCCGGCGCAGTATGGCCCGGTTGTTTTCGCGGCGCCGCCCGAAGACGCCGTAGCGACACCCGCACCGCTCCAGCACGTCTATCGCTGGGGGGTCCTCGCGCTGATTCTCGCGGTGCTCGCGTATGCCGGACCACTCACCGAGCTGCTGCGCAATCCGGGCTATCTCGCTCCTGGAATGCGGACGTGGTAAACGGATCGACCAACGCGCGGCGAGTCTTGGTTCTAGAGGACGAACCCGAAATCGCCGACGTCGTCCAATCGTATCTGCGGCGCGACGGCCTTCAGCCGGTAACGTACGGCACCATACGGAGCGCGCTTGCCGCAATTGCCAAAGAAAAATTCGGTCTAATGATCCTCGACGTGGGCTTGCCGGATGGAAGCGGCTTCGAAGTTTTGCGCGAAAGCGTCGCGAGCGGGCGGCGCATCCCCGCGATCGTGCTGACGGCGCGCGGCGAAGAATCGGACCGGGTCGTTGGGCTGGAACTCGGTGCCGACGATTACGTTATCAAGCCGTTCTCGCCGCGCGAGCTGATGGCTCGAGTGCATGCCCTGTTGCGCCGGATCGACGAGCGATCCTCATCCGGCATTGTCGCCCGGCAGCTGCGGATCGGCGGCATCGAGATCGATCCGTCTTCGCACGAAGTTCGCGTCGAAGGCCGGCCGGCGCAGCTTACCGCCACCGAATTCCGCATTCTCTCCATTCTTGCCGGCAGCCCCGGCGAGGTCTTTACCCGCGCAACCATGCTCGACCGCTTGCACGACACCGGTAACATTTTCGAACGCACGTTGGATCGGCACATCAATAATCTGCGCAAGAAAATCGAGCGCGACAATCACAATCCAAGCTACGTCGTGACCGTATACGGGGTCGGATATAAATTGCGCCGGCCGTGATCCGGGACCACGATTACCGGGGCCCGCGCAACACGCATAACGCCTTCCGCAACACTGCCCAAGACGGCGCGCCCGACGCCGCTGCGGCCGTGACTTCCGATGATGATGAAGTCCGGGCGGATTTCGGAGTCGAGCCGCTCGATCTGCTCGACCGGCTCGCCCTCAGCGCTGCGCGTGCTGATTTCGACGCGACTGCCGACACGAGCGACGGCTTCGTTAAGGATCGCCTTGCTTTTCGCTTGACATTCCGCGAGACACCCCGGGAGCAGTTGTGCTTCTCCTCCGCTGAGCATCGCGACCACGGCCAGGTTAACGACGTGGCATAGAATCACGCCGGCTCCGATGTTCTGGGCGAAATCCGCGGCAACGTCGAGCGCGCGCAGCGACGTTTCCGAACCATCAATTGCGACGAGAACTTTCACGACGCTGTTGCCGCGAGCAGGCCGCCGACCCGCGCTTCCTCGCGAACGGTCATAACGGGGACTGCGGCCCGGCGCATCACGCCTTCCGCTATGCTGCCCATAAATAAACGCCGGACTCCCGAACGACCGTGCGTTCCGATGACGATGCAGTCGGATTCAATCATCGTTGCGTAGGCGCAGATTTCCTGGACCGGTTCGCCCTCTCCGGTATAACCGGCCGCGCGTACTCGAACCTCTCGGGCCTTTGCAAGGGCATGCGCGACCACGTCGTGCGCTTCCCTGCGGATCTCTTCTAGGGTGTTTTCGACGAGAACCGCCGGCTCCAACGTTCCGTACAAAGGGGTAGGGTCGGCGATAGAGCAAATCGCGAGCCTCGATCCAAGGCGCTTCGCAAGGTCCAGTGCGACGTCCAAGGCCCGGTCGGAACAATGCGAGCCGTCCAGGGCAACGACGACATTTTTAAACATGGGCGTAGGCTACCTGAGGATAGGGAATTCGCGATGAAGCGGCATGGCAAAGTTCACAAGAGCTTCACAACTGCTTCTAGACATGCCGGTATCGTATGCGTATGTTCAAAAAAATTGCAGTCGCGCTCGACGGATCGGAATCCGCACAGCAGGCCGCCCGCGTCGCGCTGGAGCTTGCCGAGAGCAAGAGCGCCGAACTGGGATTTTGCTCGGTCGTCGATCCCGTCCTCGCCGTTGGAACTTCGCCGGTGAGTCCGGCGATGGATCTGGTCGTCCGCGACATGGAGAGGGAGGCGCGCGGAATCGTCGCGGGCGCGGTCGAGTCCGCCCATCGCCAAGGAATTCTCGCGAGCGGCGAAACGCGCTGCGGCGTCGCGGCTTTTGCATTTTTGAAGTACGCCGAAAGCTTTGGCGCCGATCTCATCGTGATGGGCACGCACGGCCGGCGCGGTTTTGCGCACCTTCTCATGGGCAGCGTTGCCGAAGTCGTTCTGCGCGAATCGAGAGTTCCAGTCTTGATCGTTCACGTGCCCCGCGCGCAGCGCAAGGCGGCATAGCATCGGCCTAGCGCACGAGCAGCAACGCGCCGGCGATACCAGTAACGCCGAGCACGGCGAGCATTGCCGCCGGCATCCGGGCCGATCCACGTGAAAAGCCTAACGCGTAGATCGCCTTAAGAAGATTGTTCGACGATGCCGCGACGACGATTGCGGCCGCCGCCGTTGCGAGGCCGATCCCCGCGGCGCCGCCCTGCGCGAGACTCAATACGAACGGATCGACGTCGCCTATCCCAACGATGCCGGCAAGCGTGAAGACGCCCAAGCGCCCGAAGTGCGTGTGTGCAAGGTTCGTGAGCATGGAAACGGCAATGAAGAGCACTGCGAAGAGCAAAGCGGTCGGAATCTGCAGCGGATTGGGCGATACTTTCGTGCGAGCGGAATGAGTCGCGGCGCGCGCCTGGAGGAGCGCCATAACGACGCTGATCGCCGCGAGCGCGAGAAGCGGAAGCGCGAGCGCCCGTGCGAGTGTAAGATTGAAAATTGCGCACACCACCAGAATGCGGACGTACATCATCGCAGTCGCGGCAAGGATTGCAGCGCCGAGTTCGGCACTCATTCCCTCGTCGGCGGAACGGCGCGCGAGCACGACCGTTACGGCCGTCGATGAATACAGGCCGCCTAAGATTGCGCTCAGCAGCGTACCGCTTCGAGGAAAGACGTATCGCTGCACGAGGTAGCTGGCGTACGAAATGGACGAGACGGCGACGACCGCAAGCCACACCCCGAACGGCGTGATGGTCGTGAACGGGATCGCGGGCAGCCCGGCCAAGAGCGGCAGCACGACGCCGACGAGGATGAGAAACTGCGCCGCGGTGACGACTTCCTCCGATGGAACGCGCGCGGCCCAGTCGTGCAGCGTGCGCCGCCCGCCCAAGAGCAGAACAGCCGCAACGGCTACCGCGACGCAGAGCCACGGCGGCTGGGTCAGCGCCAATCCGCCGAGGATGTACGCAAGCAAATTACAAGCCGGGACGACGAACGCTCCCTCGGCGCCGGTGTCGTCGAGCTTGCTCTGCCGGCGAACGTAGACGTAGATCCACGAACCGACGACGATCAGGCCCGCAATAAAGGCGATGCCGAAACGCGGCTCGAGCGAATAGAGCGTTCCGCCGGCAAGGGCAAGCAGCGGAAAGGTGCGCACGCCGCCGGGGCGACGCGGCAGCTCGTCGGCGTAAAAGCCTTCGAAGGCGAAACCGAAGAAGAGCGAGAGCCCCAAAAGCAGCGCAAAACGCTCAGCGGTGGAGTCCGCGAACGATAGCGTCATCCGCCCGAGGGATAAGCTTCTAGGGGGACGCTCTCCTGCCGCAATGCTGCGCAGTAAACTCGGAACCCGGTCGCGTACGAGCGCGCAATGCGTGCAGTTGTGATCGATCGGCCGGCTCCAATCGAACGCAGCCCGCTTCGCGAGATTGAAAAACCGCTTCCGAATCCCCGCGACTTCGAAATTCTGGTGCGGGTCGTCGCGTGCGGTGTTTGCCGGACCGATCTTCACCTTGCCGAGGGGGACCTTCCGCCAAAGCACGCCGGGATCGTTCCGGGTCATGAAATCGTCGGCGTCGTCGAACGGCTCGGCGCGCAAAGCCGGCGTTTTCGCGCCGGAGATCGGGTTGGCATTGCGTGGCTTCGCGAAACCGACGGCACCTGTAAATACTGTCGAAGCGGCCGCGAAAATCTTTGCCCGAACGCGCGCTTTACCGGCTGGGATTTCGACGGCGGTTACGCGGAGTACGCCGTCGTGCGCGAGGACTTTGCGTATGCGTTACCTTCCCGCATCGACGACGAACACGCGGCCCCGCTACTCTGCGCGGGCATCATCGGTTATCGCGCAATCAAGCGTGCGGAAGTCGTACCGGGTGCGACGGTCGGTCTGTATGGGTTCGGCGGCTCCGCGCATTTGGCGCTTCAAGTGCTCAAGTATTGGGATTGCCGCGTCTTCGTGATGAGCCGCGGCGGAATTCATCGCGAGTTTGCCGAGGAGCTCGGCGCGGACTGGATCGGCGATGCGATGCAGGCTCCGCCCGCACCGCTCGATGCGGCAATTCTCTTCGCGCCCGCGGGAGAACTCGTCCCACCGGCGCTCCGCGCCCTCGATCGCGGCGGCATCGCTGCCGTCGCGGGAATTTACCTATCTCCAATACCATCGCTCGATTACGAGCGCGATCTCTTCTACGAGCGCGAACTCCGCAGCGTCACCGCCAACACGCGTGCGGACGGTGAAGAGTTCCTAAACATCGCCGGCGAGATCCCGATAAAGACTGCAACGGTTGCGATGCGGCTCGACGAGGCCAACCGCGCGTTGGCGATGCTCAAGCACGACGAGTTGCGGGGCGCGGCGGTCCTGCACGTCGAATAAGCGCGGCAATGATTCCCCGCACGTGCACGTTTGCCGCCGCTCTGACGCTGCCGCTGTTGCTGCCAGCCTGCAGCAACGGGTTCGGTGAGCGCATGCGCGAGAGCGTGCACCGAAGCGTCCCCGCCGCCGGTGCAGCCGGCGTGCGTGTCGACAACGTCGCCGGGACCGTTCACGTCGAAGGCTGGAACAGACCGCTCGTCGACGTCGAGGCGACGAAATACGGCCACGACGAAGCCGAGCTGCGCAGCATCGCAATCGACGTCGGCCGCCAAGGGGATGAGATTACCGTCGCCACGCGATATGGCGGCGGAGTGCACGGCGGCGGCGTTCGCTATCGCATATCGGTCCCGGCGGGCGCGTCGCTGCGCGTCAGCAACATCGCAGGAGCCGCGGACTTTACCGGGGTGCTCGGCAACCTCGACGTTGAGACGCAGGCGGGTGAAATCACCGCCGATGTGGGAATCGTGCGCGCGAATCGTTCGATCGATTTACGCGCGACGACCGGCGCGATAACGCTCACGATTGCGCCGGGCAGCAGTGCGCGAATTGAAGCGCAGAGCACCATCGGTGATTTTTCGAGCGACCTTCCCGGCATATCGCGCCAGCGGCAGAATATCGTCGGTTCGAGCGGCAGCGGTACGATCGGCTCGGGCAGCGCGCGCATCCGTTTAACGACGACCACCGGCGCGATCGCGCTGCGTCAGCGTTAACGTCTTCATAAAGCTGGAGTCCGCAAGGGCGCGCAGAAGAGGCCAGCATGGAGTTCCGCATCGTTAGTCATGCTTGTCTCGAAGTTTCCGCCGCAGGCAAGCGGCTGGTCATCGATCCCTGGCTCAACGAGCCTACGTACTGGTCGGCATGGTGGCACGCACCGCCGCCCATCTTCGATTCCGAAATTTTCAACGCCGACTACGTTTACATAACCCATTGGCACTTCGACCACTTCGATCCCAAGACGTTGCGGAAATTCCACAAACAGACCACGGCAATAGTGCCGAAGTTTCCGATTTCGGGGCTGAAGCAGCAGTTGGAGCAGATCGGGTTCGAGCGCATCGTCGAATTGCGCCACGGCGAGAAGATCTCGCTCGGGGACGGCTTCTCTCTGACGAGCTATCAGATTAGTTTTCAGGACGACAGCGTCGCGGTTGTAGAAGCGGATGGCGTCGTGCTGGTCGATCTCAACGACGCCAAGCCGTTGCCGTCGACGTGGAAGATGTTTCGCGCAAAATATCCCAAGCCGGATTTCATGCTCCGCAGCCACTCGCCGGCATGGTCGTATCCCACCCGCTATACATTCGAAGATCCGGCGGACCGGCTTCCCGTCGATGCACGCACGTACATGGAGGCCTTTGTCGCCGCAGCGCAGCAGCTGCGGCCGCGGTACGCGATTCCGTTTGCGAGCGGAATCTGTCACTTGCACCGCGAGGTCCGCGACGAAAACCGCTTCTTGGTCTCAGCTCCGGAGATGAAGACATACTTTGAAGCAAACGCGTCGCGCACACCGCAAAGCTCGCTCGTCATCATGCCGGTCGGCAGCCGGTGGTCGTCGGAACGCCGTTTCGAACTGACCGACAATGTTGTCGACGACATGGTCGCCTACGCCGAAGAACGGGCCCAGACGGAGAGCGAACGGCTCGAGAAGACCTATCGTTCGGAAGCCGCGAAGGAGATTTCGTTCGACGACTTTGCGCGGTATTTCAATAAGTTTTTCCGGGCGACGCGGCTGCTGCGCCCGCTGATCCGCAAGACGCGCTGGGTCTTCCCAATCGAGAGCGCGCAGACCGAATACTGGTGCGTCGATTTCGGCAAAGCGGCGATCGAGCGCAGCGATCGGATGCCGGCGGCGTACGACAGCGTCGTGTCGGTGAGTCCGGCAGTTCTCTCGGGATCGCTGCGGAACGACGTCTTTACCAATGTGGATATTTCGAAGCGCTGGCGCGTGCACATCAAGCGCGGCGCGGCGATGCGGCACTTCGTGTTGACGAATTTGCTGCTACTCTACGAAGCGGAGTATCTTTCGCCGAAGCGGCTCTTTTCATGGCGCTTCTTGAGCGGTTACGCGCGGCGGTTTCCGGAAGTCTTCGACTACGCGCGGATGGTGCTGCACACCCTCAGCAAGGGTAAGGAT
>JAFAOZ010000125.1 GCA_019247395.1 Vulcanimicrobiota bacterium
GCAGCACGATCGACGGCTTGACGTAGTAGTCGTGTGAATCGACGCCGTCTTGATAGAGCAGCGCGCGATTCCAGTTGAGAATTGCGACCGAGTGCGTCGCCATCGTCTCGCTGGGTGCGTTCATCAGCACGTCGAACGAAACGTCGATCGCGGCGGCGCCGGCCGGAACGTTCACGTGAAAGGCGTACGGGTCCGTGGGATCGCGGCGCCACTCCAGCGCCGTTCCATTGGCCGACATGCGCAATGCCGCGAGATCGTTGAGCGGTCCGGTCGGCCCGTGTTCGCCCGGGATCCATTTCGGATACACGATCGTGAAGCTGCCGGGCGCGGCCGGAATACGCTCGCGCACTTGCATAAAGCCGTCTTCCGCTCGCGAGGCATCCACGGCGAGGGTGACCGGGCGCTCGCGCGTGGCGTAGGGCGTCGCCGCCACGAACCCGCCGACGGCCAAAAGTGCTGCAAACATGCCGGTCCGGTTCGCACGGTGCAGGTCTGCGGCCTGGGAATCACCAATAGGCCACGGTTCTTCATCCCCGCCTTCCGACGGAGGTCGCTATAACCACGTGAAGATCGTGGTGACGGTTAAGCTCGTACCCGACCCAAACGCTGAAAAGAAAATCGATGCGCAGACCAAACGGCTCGTGCGCAGCGGAGTGGAGACGGTTCTCAACCCCTACGACGAATACGCGCTCGAGGCCGCCCTGCAACTCAAGGAGCGCGCGGGCGGCGATTCGCGTGTAACGGTCTTTTCGATGTCGCCGGAGCCGCTGCGCGAAACGTTGCGTAAGGCGCTCGCCATGGGCGCCGACGATGCCGTGCTCTTATCCGATTCGGGACTGGAAGGCAGCGACGTGTGGGCAACCGCATACGCGAGCGCGGCCGCCCTTCGGAAGCTCGAATTCGATATTCTCGTCGTCGGCGGTTTGACCGACGACAGCAGCACGGGCGCCGTGCCCGGCGCGCTGGCCGAGCATCTGGGACTGCCGTGCGTGACGAACGCGCGCAAGATCGACCTCACCGATGGCGGATTGCAAGTCGAACGTGAGACGGACGTCGGCTACCAAAGCGTCCGCGCGCCGCTGCCGGCGCTGCTGACCACCGCGCTGACCTTCGGCGAGCCGCGGTATGCGTCGCTCAAAGGCATCATGGGTGCCAAGAAAAAGTCAATCGCGACGACGACACTCGGCGAGCTGGCGCTGGAATTCCCCGTCGGCACCGCCGGCTCGAAGACCGATCTGCGAAGCTTCGCGCCTCCACCTCCGCGAGGACAAGGGCGAACCGTCGAAGCTGCGGATGGAGCGGCAGGCGCGCAAGCCATTTTTGAGTTCCTTCAAGAGAAGAAGCTCGTTTAGGTGCGCAAGCGATGAAGAACGTTCTCATCTTTGCCGAACATCGGCAAGGCAAGACGCGTAAGATTACGTTTGAGCTGGCCAGTGAGGCGCGCCGGATCGCCGACGCGCTCGGCGGCACGGCATCCGCCGTCGTGCTGGGCGGCGGTGCAGCGCAGCTGGCTGAAGAGCTGCGCGCCTACCCGCTCGACACCGTCTACGTCAACGAGGATCCGGCAGTCGACGGATACCTGCTCGATCCGGTCGTTGACTACGTTGAATCGGCAGCTAAGGCCGCCGGTCCGTCTCTCGTTTTAATTCCAAACACACTCTCGGGACGCGACGTCGCCGGTCGTTTGATCGTGCGTCTCGGCGCTGGAATCGTCGCCGACGTGGTCGAGCTGAGCGTGGAGGACGGCGCCGTTGTCTGCGTCTCGCCCAAGCTCGGCGGCGTGCTCGTGACGCACTGCGCTTTGCGGCCCGGGGAATACGGCGTGGCAACCGTTCGCCCGAGCGCGTTCGCGGCCGCACGCGGCGGAGGCGGAGCCGCCGTCGTCGAGCTCGAGCGGCTGCACAAGACCTATCCGGCCGCCATCGAGGACGACGTCGAGGAAGGCGCAACCGAAATGGCGCTCGAGGAGGCTCCCGCGGTCGTCGCAGGCGGGCGTGGGCTCGGCGGACCGGAGCCGTTCGAGACTCTGTTGAAACCATTGGCGGCGGCGCTCGGAGGCGCCGTCGGAGCGTCGCGCGCGGCTGCCGACGCGGGATGGGTGCCGTACAACTTGCAGATCGGACAGACCGGAAAGACGGTCACTCCGAAACTCTACATTGCCGTCGGCATCTCCGGTGCGATTCAGCACAAGGTCGGCATGCGCGCGTCCGGGACGATCGTGGCGATCAACAAAGACGCGGCTGCGCCGATCGCCGAATTCTCCGACCTGCTCGTCGTGGGCGATGCGTTTCGCATCGTTCCGGAGCTGACTAAACTGATCGAGAAAGCTAAAGGAAACCACTCTTGAAACGACTCGCACTCCTCGTATTGATCGCGTTCAGCTGCGTTCTTGCCGTTGCGGCCAGCACGCCGAACGCGCAAGCCGCGCTTTTTGGCGCTAAGAAGGGCGGAACGCCAAGCCCGTCGCCCTCGCCGTCGGCGCTGCCGACGGCCAGCCCAGAGCCGCCGAGCATCGCGATTCCGCGACTGCAGGCCAAGCTGAAAGCCAATCCCACGGATCAGCTAACGATGGCGCAGCTCGCCGCCGAATACTTGCAAGTGAACCGTCCCGACATCACCCTGCAATACACGCAGCACCTGCTGCAAATGGGCGATAAGACGGCGCAAGTCTATTACTACGACGGCTTTGCCTACGAGCAGCTCGGGAACATGACCGCCGCGACGTACGACTTGGAGCAAGCGTCCAATCTCGATCCGACGAATTTCGGCGTGCTTGCCCAGCTAACGGACGTTTATCTCAAGGAGAACCGCTTCGCCGATGCCGAGCGGATCGCGAAACGCGCCGTAACGTTCAACAAGAACGAGTCGGCGGCGATCGACACGCTTGGAAGCGACTATGCGGCCGAACAGCATTACGACGACGCCCGCGCGCAATTTGAAGCGGCGTATGCGCTGGATCCAAAGGACACGTCGCCGCTCTTTCAAATCGCCACGACGTACGCGCAGCAAGACAACATTCCGATGGCCGTGCAGACGGTCGGGCGCGCTCTCGCCGTCAATCCGCGCGACGTTCAGGCACTCGTTTTTAAAGCCGACCTCTACGCTCGCCAGCACGACGACGCCCACGCCGTCCAGGCGTACGACGATGCCGTCGTCGCGGCGCCTACGGACGATCAAAAAGTAGCGATCATGGTGCGCAAAGCGAGCTACTTCATCAGCGAGAAGAAAGACTCGCAAGGGGTCGCGATTCTGCAGCAGGCGGTGACCCAATATCCGAAGGTCGCTCCCGGTTTCGTCGCGCTCGGTAACTATTACGCGAGCGCCAAGCAGTTCGATAAGGCGAATACGCAGTGGCAAGCGGCGCTGGCGCTCGATCCCAGCAACGCCCAGGCACTGTTGGGCCTTGGTGAAGTAGCGCTGCAAACCGGCCGCGTCACCGACGGAATCACGTATCTGAAGCGGTACACGCAAGTGCAGCCCGATGCGCAAGGCTTCGCATTGCTTGGCCAAGCGTATTCGCGCGTTCACGATTATTCCGGCGCGCGTGAAGCGTGCGGCAAGAGTTTCGAGATTCAGCGCTCACCGATTACGCTCAGCTGCGTCGCCGGCGCCGACTTCGAGCTCAAAAACTATAAAGAAGCGGCGCAGATTTTCGACGCGCTCGATAAAGCCGCAAAGGGATTCCTCGACAACAGTCCCGAGCTGCTGTTCATCGCAGCGAAATCATACGCTGGTTCCAACCAATGCACGAAGGCGGCCACTGCGTATAAGCGGCTCTTGGCGCTCAAAGGCTGGAACAAGAACTCGAAGGGCTACGCCGACGTCCGTAAAGCGGCGTCGGAGCCGTGTCACTCCTCGGAGAAGCACTCCGGCTGAAGTTCGTCACCGATCCGCTCTACGGCGAGCACCTGCGCGGCGTCGCGCATCCCGAGCGCTCCGAGCGGGTCACCGCCGTCGCCGCGGCCCTCACCGCGGACGGCACTTTGCGGGAGAAGATTCCCGCCCGCGACGCGACCGATGAGGAGCTCGAACGCGTCCACGCACGCGGCTACGTCGAGCTGGTCGAGCGCGAGTCGAACGGTCTAGCTCAGGCGCGGTATCTTTCCACGGGCGACGCCGTCATCGACGCGACGTCGGCGCGCGCCGCGCGCCGGGCGGCCGGCGGTGCGGTCGTAGCCGCCCGCGCGAGCGTTGACGGTCGCGAAGCCGTTTTCGCGCTGGTTCGCCCGCCGGGCCATCACGCCGAGCCGGATCGCGGCATGGGCTTCTGCCTCTTCAACAACATCGCCATCGCCGCTCGAGCACTGCTCTGTCATCCCGAGCGAAGCGAGGCGAAGCCGAGCGGAGTCGAAGGACGTGTCCTGATTGCGGACTTCGACTACCATCATGGCAACGGTACCGAGGCCGTTGCCGGCGACGGACTCTCATATTGCTCGACCCACGCCAATCCGGCGTACCCCGGGACGGGTCTGCGCAGCTATCGGCGCGGCGACGACATGGTCGCAAATGTGCCGCTGCCGTCGAGCGGCGTCTCCACTGAAGCCTTCGTCGCGGTGTGGGAAGCGTTGCTGCCGGCGGTTGCACGCATCGTACGGCCGAACGTTTTGCTGGTCAGCGCAGGCTTTGATTACGTTGCAGGCGATATCGTCGGCGAT
>JAFAOZ010000137.1 GCA_019247395.1 Vulcanimicrobiota bacterium
TCCAACTCGCATCGGTAGTGCCAAAACTTCCGTTTTTCATGGGCCATAATTTGACGCTGGAAATCATTGCCCGTAACACGGCCGGCGCGGCGGTGCAGCAAAGCGTCGCGCTGCACGTGCATTAAGTGACGTTAAACGTCAATATACATCGCCAGGACGCCCGTAGGAGAGGCCCATGAACAGTTCCGTTCTCGCTACTCTGGGTATTTTCGCAGGTTCCGTTCTGGTCGCGAGCTGCGGCGGCGTCGAGCCGCTTGTGGTGCCTAACGGCGCCGCCCAGTCTCATCAGGCCAGCACTTCATGGGCGAAGAGCGACGCGAAACGCGGCGCGCTGCTGTACGAAACGAACGGCAACGACGGCAGTGTGAATGCGTACTCGTATCCGAAAGGCACGCTCGAAGTGCACCTGAGCGGTTTCAAAGAACCGTACGGGGTTTGCGCCGACAGCGCCGGCAATGTTTGGATCGTGGACGATGAAGCGTCGTCGGTCACCGAATACGCACATGGCGGAACGACACCGATCCGCACGCTGAGCGATTCCGGCGAATACCCGGCGGGGTGCGCCGTCGATCCCACGACGGGAAACCTCGCCGTCATGAACTACGAAACGACCGGTCGCGGGCCGGGTGGACTGTCAATCTATCGCAAAGCGAAGGGAAAGCCGAAGACTTATTCGGATTCCGCGATCTCCCGCGGCTGGTTCTGCAGTTACGACGGCAACGGCAATCTCTTCGTTGACGGCTACCGCAGCGGCAGCAGTGGCTTTCAGCTGGCGGAGCTTCCACATGGCGGAAATACGTTCACGAACATCAGTGTCAATCAGGGGATTACGGTTCCGGGCGGCGTTCAGTGGAACGGCAACGACGTCGCGGTCGCGGACGAGAACGGTCCGGGAAACGGCGTGATTTACGAGTTCAGCATCAGCGGCAGCACCGGGACGGAAGTGAGCGCAACGACGCTCGACTCATCGCAGAACGTTCATCAGTTCTGGATCGATCCGGCCGGAAACCGCGTGGTCGTGCCGTCGGCGTCGCTCGGAACCGTCGGCTATTGGGACTTCCCAGCGGGAGGTTATCCGACCAAGACCATCAGCGGATTGAATATCCCCGAAGCCGTTGCGCTCAGTGTTGGAAGAAAGTAGCTGGTTTCTAGAACGCGCCGGTTCCCTTCGGACTTCCCAATCCCGTTGGGCCATCCCAACCGTTACCCGCAACGCACATCGGTGCGCCGCAGGTGCCGTTACGGCCGGACGTGACATCGTTAAAGTCCGACACGTGAGAATAAAGATTTTCGGTCGGATTGACGTGGTTCGTGCCCGCGAGTGCGAAGGCTGACGCAACGATGGGTGCGGCAACCGACGTGCCACCGAAGACAAGCCAGCCATTCTGGCGGAACGTATCGTACACCGCGACGCCCGTGTGCGGATCGGCATCGGCGGCAGCATCGGCCTCCGCCCGCATCGAGCACCCGGTGTTGAGCGTCGACTGGAAGCTTGGCTTAGCGTAAACTTTGCTGCACGCGCTTCCGGAACGCAGCCATGCGGTCTCCGCGCGCGGGCTGACCGACGTTAAACTCGTGCCGCCGACGGCGATGACGGTCGGCAAAATAGCGGGCCACTGCGCAATCGCGTTGTGACCAGTGTCACCGGTTGCCGCGACGATAGCACCGCAGCCGGTGGCGTAATCGCTGTCGAACGTTTTCGTGCCTTCATTTCCGCTCCAACTGTTGCTGACGTAGTCGGCGTGGGCCGTTGCGTATTTTTCAGCGGTGCTGAGATCGGCCATGCCCGGCGATGCCGCTTCGACCAAAAGAATCTTGCAGTTCGGGCAGATTGCGGAAACCATGTCGACGTCGACGGATTCCTCGCCGGCCCATCCAACGTTGGTTTGCGACGTGAACTTCTGCTGCGAGAAGCATCCATTGGAAACGCTGCATGCGGGCAATCCGAACTGCGAGCGGTAGACGTTGAGATCTGCGGCGGCGTTCGGATCGTCGTACGCGTCAACCACCGCGACGGTCACGCCGGCACCATTGCCCTTGCTGTCGGCCGTGAGGCCGTAGGCCGTTTGTAAATCGCTGGGAGCATAGCCGCCCGGCGTATCCTGATCGATCTTTCCGCGGACATCGGTTCGCAGCCACGCCTGGCAGCGCGCGAAGCCCTTCGCCACATCGCCGCAGACGCGGACCGCCGGGCCTTCGCGCGGCCAGAGCCCGCGCTGAGCGGCCGTCGTCAGCGTCAGTGCGCCGGTTGCAAGCGGCGGCACGGTCGTTGCGCCTTGCGGTAGATTTAACGCACTTTGGTGGGCCTTCGCAACGCAGGCTGCGTTTGCCGTATTTGGAAGCGCGCTCTGCGCGTTACAGGCCGTGAATGTAGCAAGCGAAGCTAGCGTGGCAATGATCGTAAAGCGCGGCGTCATTCCCAATCCTTTCCCAGACTTGCTACAGTCTACGGAATTTCGTCTAGAGGACGCTGAGAAAGACGGAGGCATCGACCATTCCAGGGCATGGCTGCTAGCTCTCGAAGAAGCTTCCATGCCGGCACGCACGAGGTACTTGAGCAAACTCATCGGGTTCTACGCAATCGCAATCGCGATCGCCCTCATCGTGAACAAACCGATGATGCTTGCGGCAGTGTCGGGCCTTTTTCAAGATCCTCGCGTCGTGCTCGTGTACGGAGTGATGGCGCTGGGCATCGGGCTTGCAATCGTCATCGGCCACAACGTTTGGTCGGGTGCGGCGGCGATCATCGTCACGCTCATCGGCTGGTTGTCGCTTCTCAAGGGTTTGGCGCTGCTGCTTCTGCCGGCGAACGCTCAGGCCGCCTATTTTTTGGGCCTTCACTACGATCAGTATTTTTACGTGTACGCGCTAGTGACGCTCGTCATCGGCGCCTATCTCGTTTACGCCGGGTACCGATCTTCGACGTAGCCGTCACGCGAGATATATCGTGCTAGCGATGTAGCTCCGGACAATCGAACGGCCCGGAGTAGATGGTCTGTCCAGCGCCGTTTCGGCCGATTCGAACGTTCAGTTGCGAACCGAGCGGCGAACGGTGACCTTCCGAAAGGACGAACGCGTCGCCGAGTGGACCGCGCACCCAAAAGGTTAAGCGTTCGTACTCCTCGCCATTGGCATTCAAGGTGCGGCCCCCGGTCCAACCATGCTGCTCTATTGGGGAACCAAGCAATTGGAT
>JAFAOZ010000019.1 GCA_019247395.1 Vulcanimicrobiota bacterium
CGTGTCGAGTTGGTGCTTCGACGAGAGCGCCGAGGCGGTCGGCAGCGCCGGCTTGAGGCGGGGGTTAGCCGACCGCGCCTTCCATCTCCATCTTGATGAGGCGGTTCAATTCCACCGCGTACTCCATCGGGAGCTCCTTGACGAAGAAGTCAAAGAAACCATTGACGATCATCGCGGTCGCATCGGCTTCCGAGAGACCGCGCGACATTGCGTAAAAGAGCTGCTCCTCGCCGATCTTGCTGACGCTGGCTTCGTGTTCGACCGTCGAGCGCTGCTCGTGGATCTTCATCGTCGGTTTGGTGTCGCTCGACGACTCCTCGTCCATGATGAGCGCGTCGCAGCGAACGCGGGTCTTCGCGCCTACGGCACCCGGATGCACTTCGACCAGTCCGCGATACGTCGTCTTGCCACCGTGAGCGCTGACGCTCTTATTCGTCACCACGGAGGTCGTGCGCGGCGCAACGTGGATCACCTTGGCGCCGGCATCCTGGTGCTGGCCCTCGCCGGCGAATGCCATCGACAGAATTTCGCCGCGCGCGCCCTCGCCCATCAGATAGATCGCGGGGTATTTCATCGTTAATTTGGAGCCAATGTTTCCGTCCACCCATTCCACGGTGGCGTTGGCTTGCGCGATGGCGCGCTTCGTTACGAGATTGAAGATGTTGCGGTACCAGTTCTGAATGGTCGTGTAACGAATCGACGCGCCGTCGAGCGCGACGAGCTCGACGACAGCGGAGTGCAGCGACGACGTCGAAAATTTCGGCGCAGTGCATCCCTCGATGTAGTGTACCTTCGCGCCTTTGTCGGCAATGATGAGCGTCCGCTCGAACTGCCCCATGTTTTCCGCATTGATGCGGAAGTAAGCTTGAAGCGGCATCTTTACTTCGACGCCCGGAGGGACGTAAATGAACGAGCCGCCCGACCAGACCGCGGAGTTGAGCGCGGCGAATTTGTTGTCGCCGGGCGGTATCACGGTCGCGAAGTATTTGCGAACGATATCCGGATAGAGCTTGACGGCGCTGTCCATATCGCAGAAAAGCACGCCCTGCTCTTCGAGCGCCTTACTGGTGCTGTGGTAGACCACTTCGGATTCGTACTGGGCTGAAACGCCGGCCAGGAACTTACGCTCGGCTTCGGGGATGCCAAGCCGATCGAACGTCCGCTTGATATCCTCGGGTACGTCGTCCCAGGAGCGCTCCGTCTGATCGGTCGACTTAACGAAATAGTGGATGTCGGAGAAGTCGATTTCGCTCAGCAAGGCCGTATCGCCCCATGTCGGCATCGGCTTGCCGATGAAGAGCTCGTATGCTTTGAGCCGAAACTCGCGCATCCACTCCGGCTCGTCCTTCATCGCGCTGATGCGCTCGACGATCTCGCGCGTCAGCCCCTTATCGGACTTAAAAACGTAATTCTCGGGGTCGTGGAAGCCGTGCCGGTACTCCTCAATTAGCTGAGAAGGAGCGACGGCGGTTTCGAGCTTCAATGCCATGGCAGAGTCCAGCGTACTTCCGCAGACCGATATAGTCAAGATAGTACAGTAGGAGCTTAACTTTTCGGTTCACCGTGCTGGTGGGGCCTCTGCCGAGGCCCAGGTGCTCGAGGAGCGCGACGGCACCGTAGGCGGACGTAACAGTGATCTGAAGATGTATAATCGCGCCATGGCCGATACCGCCACAGGCCCGCTGCCGCCGGAACCCCGTTCCGGTCCGCCCTCAAGCGCTTGATCGCGCTGCCACGAGGCTGAAGCCGATGCGCGCAAAGCGCACTAAGGCGCAAGAAGCCCGCTTAGTCTGAATGGTCTGGCTTGCCGTCGGCGCAGAACTCTGTGCGCTGGGCGGCGTCGCTATGATCGTACGAGCCTTGGCGCAAAGGGAAGTGCACCTTGGCTCGCGGCTGCTGATGGCCTTCTTATGGTTTTTCGTGGTGGCATTCTTTGGCTGGATGGGCTTGGTATGGTTCTATCTCGCCGCGTGCGAGCCAGCGAAAAACTGCCTTTAGACTCAGCCCTGTCGCGGCGCTTTTCACCCTGCCGCTCGGCCCTAAGTGTGCCAAATGGATAACAGCCAACTTTTCTGCGGCAACCGAGCTGTGGACCGCCTGTGGAGCAAGGACTTTACAGCGGGGGGTGCAGGGGGTATGATTCCCTCTGCGTTTTATGTCCTTTCGACTCGGCCCCGCGGGGCCGGCTCAGGATGACAGAGGCGAAAAAGGACCGGACCGGTCCACGGTTTTTGGGAGGGCGCGCCCCTACGCGCCATCGCGGCGAGTCGCCCGCGCACCGCAAAAAAGCGCCGGCAGGAGCTCGCCGATAGGTCGGGGACGTGTCTGCACCGCAGCCGCCAGCCGACGAAGTCCGGAGGTGGGATTCCTCAAAGGTCAAGGAGACCGGAAACAAATTGAAGGCACTCGGCAGGCACCTCGTGTGCGAGCTTTCGGGCTGTCGCCCCTCGTTACTGTCGGATATCAACGGCATCGCGGCCATGATGATCGCCGCCGCGAAGGCCGCTCGCGCTACAATTATGGAGAGCGCGTTTCACCGATTCGAGCCGCAAGGCGTTTCCGGAACGGTTATCCTGGCCGAATCCCACATCTCCATTCATACGTGGCCCGAGAAGGGCTACGCCGCGATGGATTTTTATACGTGTGGCGACCATACCGACCCATGGCTTGCTTGCGAATACGCTGCGAAAACGTTGCGTGCAACGAGCGTGCTGGCGACCGAGTTCAAGCGTGGGATCGAGAAGAGTGGCGGCGAGTTCACGCATGTGCTTACACGCAATCAGAACGTGCTAAGCGCGTAATTACTTAACCGCTATCATCAGCAATTATCAGCTTTCCAACGCGCAATTCGGGAAGGCTTGCCGCGACGCTCGTCCAATTGTTTACGTTGATAACGAGTACATGCTCTCTCGAGTAAGGTAGGTAAGACTTCCCATGCGTTCATCGATAATTTCGGCTTGCGCGTTTGCAGCGGGTGCGCTTGCCCTGGCTGCCTGCGCAAACCAGAACGGCGTCGTTCCAATGTCGCAGAGCCCGGCTGCTCCCATGACGACGCAAAACGGCGCTCCCCAAAGCGAGGCGCCGGTAAGCTCCGCGTCCGATGCGGCAACGGCCGATACGGCGAATGCGGCGGATGCGTCAAACGTTTCGCCCGACGTCACGACGTGTGCGACGAGCCCGCCGCAATATTGGTGGATATTCAGCGGCGCGTGCAACACGTTCACGCTCAAACCGACCGGCGGGAGCTTTACGCTCGGCGCCTATCAAAATATCTCGATCAAGGGATCCATCGGCAAGAACAACGTGAAGGGTTCGGCTAAAATCACGCTCGTCGATGCAGTGAACAAAGGCGACATCGCAAGTTACAAAGGCGCGAAGTTCCCGGCGTACAAGGCGCGCGGAACGACCGTCGTTTATGCGGCCGCGAACAATCAGAGCACCCAGACGATCAAGCCGATCGTGCAGCAAGGCCACACTATTCTGAAGTACGTCATCACCGATTCCAAGGGATTCCCCGGCAAGACGTGCGGCGCCGCACTACTCGGAGAGAAGAACGGCAAGTTCCAATGGACCGCATTCCCCGGGAGCTATAACGTCAAGGGGAACACGGTGACGATCAGCGTCTATACGGCGCCGCAGGGCTTCGAACTGCCGCCGAAGGGGACGCCGCTCTATTTCGCGATCAACTGCTACTAACGACGCACCGCAAGCGCTTCGACGAACCCCGCCGCACGGCGGGGTTCTCTTTTTCTCATCTCAAATAGGCCAGTGTGCCGAAAACCGAACATTGGCATTGGTACGTCGAGGAGTTCGCGAGCTCCGAGCAGCACCATCATGCCGTCGACGAAGTCTACTATTCGGGGCGTTCGCAATTCCAACAAATTGCGGTGCTGCGCTCACCCGTTTTCGGAAAAATGCTCGTCATCGACGGCGACACTCAGAGCGCTGCGGCCGACGAGCGGATCTACCACGAAGCGCTGGTGCATCCCGCGCTCGCCGGCGCGCGCGACCGCCGGCGCGTGCTGATCTTGGGCGGCGGCGAGGGCGCGACACTGCGCGAAGTCTTGCGCTGCTCCGACGTGGAGCAGTGTACGATGGTGGACATTGACGCGCTCGTCGTCGATCTCTCGAAGCAGTTCTTGCCGGAGTGGTCGGCCGGTGCGTTCGACGATCCTCGGGCACGCGTTGTCGTCGGCGATGCGTTGGAGTACATGCGCTCCGATGAAGAGCGATACGGCGTCATCGTCTCCGACCTGACCGAACCGCTGGAGGACTCGCCGAGCCACCCCCTCTTCAACGATCGCGTCTTCAAGCTCATAAAATCCCGCCTCGACGACGGCGGGATCTACGTTCTGCAAGCAAGCACCGGGGCAGCGATCAACGCGGCGCTGCATTGCAAGATGGCACGCACGTTGCGCCGCCACTACTCGAAGGTCGCGTCGTTCGTGACGTACGTGCCCGCGTTCGACACGCAGTGGGCGTTTCTGGCCTGCAGCGACGGCGTCGATTTGGCACAGCTGGAATCGGCAGCGATCGATCGATATTGCTCGCAGCTGCGCGGCGAAAGTTTCTTTTACGACGGCGTCACCCATCGCCGGCTCTTCGCGCTTCCCCTCTACTTGCGGCGCATGCTTGCGGCGGGCGGGGATACCTTCTAGCGGAACGAAAAGCGAAACGCTATGACGATCGACTATTCGCGCGCTCCTCACGCCTGGGAGAAGGAGAAGAGCAATTTCGTCGCGCTGCTCGATTTGAAGCTCGAGTTCGTCGAGCACGGCCGCGCCATCATGCGAATGCCCTATCGGTCCGAAATTACAAACGGAACGGGTGCGGTTCACGGCGGCGCAATCGTCAGCCTTTGCGACACGGTC
>JAFAOZ010000142.1 GCA_019247395.1 Vulcanimicrobiota bacterium
CGACGATGCTGCGATGTTTAAATCGCATTCACGAGGTCGCATTCGACGCGCGCGTGGAAGGGCGCGTCCTGCTCGACGGAAACGACATTTACTCCAACGACATCGATCCCATGGCAATCCGCAGGCGCGTCGGAATGGTTTTTCAAAGGCCCAATCCCTTCCCGACGCTATCGATTCTCGAAAACACGCTGGCGTGTGCGCCCAAGGGTCTCAACCGGCGTCAAAAGATCGACCGAGCGGAGCGCGCACTGCAGTCGGCAGCGCTCTGGGACGAAGTGAAGGACAAGTTGCCGACGAGCCCGTTGCGTCTTTCGGGCGGACAGCAGCAGCGGCTGTGCATCGCGCGCGCCGTAGCGGCGGAGCCGGAAGTGTTGCTGATGGACGAGCCAACCGCGTCGCTCGATCCGATCGCAACTGCCGTGATCGAGGAGCTCATGTCGCGGTTAACCGACGAGTTTACGATCGTCGCGGTGACGCACAACATGCAGCAGGCCGCGCGCGTTTCCGATTACACCGCGTTCATGCTTGCCGACGAAGACGGCGTCGGCCGGCTCATCGAGTTCGATGAGACCGCGAAGCTCTTTACTAAACCAACCGATCGCCGAACCGAGGATTATATCACCGGCCGCTTCGGCTGACGCGGAACCGGCGGGGCGGGCGAGAGACGACAATTATTTACGGTGCGAACTATCCACTAAGCGTGACGGTGAGCGCGGCGTATTAAACATCGCCCTCCAACGCGTCGAGTGCGCCACCTGAGACTAATAATCCAAGACGCGGAGCCAGCGCTCCATCGTAATGACGCGGATTCAACCGGCACCAAACGTACAAAAATTCGCCCCCCGCGCCATACAGCAGCATGAAGGCGATGAACGCCCGACCCCATAGCGTCAGCCTAGCGGGGAACCACACAAGCGAAGCTACGACCGGCGGCCGCCGCGAGCAAAAGAAAGGCGAAACCACGCATGGGCGGTGGTTTCGGCGCTTAGATGGAGATTCTTAGTGATTTATTCGCTGAAAGACGGCTTTAGGATCGGTGAATAGGCGGCGTCTTCAGCGATCGAGCCGAGTTGACGATGTGCGCGCCTTGTACGGGCACGTACGTCGGCTCCCCGACATCGGATGAAGAAGAATCGTTGGACAATTTGACTACGTAGGGAACGCCGAAAGCGGTCTCGTCCGGGTCCGCAACGAGCCGGCCGACGAGGGTTTCGCCGGTCGCGAGCTCGAGCTCGACGGGAAGTCCAACGTATCGATCGAGGTCTTGAGGCGTCATGGTGCCGTTATTCCCAATATGGAAAGATGGCCATGAGGAGCTAAGTCGCGGTCCTGCGCTCCGACAAGGGGGCTCCATTCCCGCGCAGGACCGCTGTCCACAAACCCTACTTCCCACTCGCGTCCGCTGGCGTGCGGCTGCTTTAGTCTGTGTACCCACTGACCGGCGAAATTATCGCGGAAAGTCGTGCGTATGTCGAACGCACCTTTACTTCGGCGACAAGATCTCCGGGAGTCGCGCCGCGTCGAAGACCGTGATCGTATCGGAGCGATTGTTCGAAAGCAAAATGTCGTCGCCTACGCCGACCGCGAACTCGCGGGGGAAGCGGCCTACGGAAATGGTACCGACGACTTCTTTTCGCGTGGCGTTCACGACCACCAACTTTCCGGGGCCGACGCCGCCGGGTCCGAAACGGTTCGTTGCTCCTACGAGGACGTACCGGCCGTCTCGCGTGACGGCGACGGGGACCGGGTTTGAACCGACGTCTATCGTCGCCGATCGCGCATCGGCGCTGCCTGCGATAAGCTGCGCGGTTGAAAAGGCCATCAGCGTACCGGATTCGCGATTCGTTACCCAGGTGGTTGCGCCGGTCGGCGAGATGGTGAGACGCACGGGGCTGCAGCCGGCGCGTGCACGGCCAACGACGGCATCCTTTGGATCGGTCTCTGCTTTAGCGACGTCGATTGTTATGACGGCACCCGAGGGGAGCGGCCGCGCAACGGATGATGCGGCGCCCTCTTGATGGCAAGTGTCGGGCCAACCGTACTGCGGCGGCGCAACCTCGCTCGTGGTGAGCAAATACTTGCCGTCGCGCGAAAACGTCAACGCAATCGGCGCGTTACCGACCGGAATCTTTCCGACGATCGCCGCGCGCGAGAAGCCGTCGCGACGCGCTTGCTGGAGATTGATGACCGTAATCGTTGCATCGCCCTCATCGCTGACGAATGCGAATCGATCGTCCGGCGTTCCGTTGACATAGATGGACCCCGGATCGTTGTCTTCAACGTCACCAGGATCGTCTTGAAGGTAACCGAGCAGCGCCGGCCTTCCCTGCTGCATCGCCGGCACGCTAAGAAACGCGACGAAGCCGTCGTCTGCAACGAGTAAGAGCTGACCGTCGTGCGTCAGTACGATGCCGAATGGACCGGACTCGACCGGAACGACGCGGACGAGCCGATACCGTCCTTGCGAACATTGGAGTACACCAATGCCGTTTGGACTCGCAGGACTCGTGCTCGAGAGCGCCACGTACGCGAAGCGACCGTCGGCGCTGACTGCAATTGACGCCGGGTTGCCCGGCACGGCGACGTCGTATCGGGCAACGTCGGCGCGGCACACGACCGCTGCAGCTCCTATCATCGCGTTCTCTTCCGCGCCGGCGGAGCGCTTTCCGGCGGCTCGGCGACGCGCTATAATGAGAAGAAGATCGTGATACGCGTATTGGTTCCGGCCGCGACTGCTTTCGCGCCCTTGAGTGC